>CAIKJM010000629.1 GCA_903827735.1 uncultured Rhodanobacter sp.
CAAGCAGCTGCTGACCGAGACGGCGATGCCGGTGACCGAGGTAGCGCTGGCTTCGGGCTTTCGCAGCCTGCGCCGCTTCAAAGACGCGTTTTCCCAGGCGAACCGGATCGCGCCGCGCGAGCTGCGGCGTCACCCTCGCGCTAGCAGCGACGCCGCGCTGGAACTGCGGCTGGGCTATCGGCCGCCGTACGACTTCGAGGCCTTGCTGGCGTTTCTGCGCGGCCGCGCGCTGCCCGGCGTGGAGCTCGTTGACGAACACAGCTATGCGCGCGTGTTCGGGCCCAGCAACGCGCCGGGCTGGCTGCGGCTGAGCGCGTGGCCGGACGGCGAACACGCGCTGCGCCTGCAGCTGCACTGCCCGCAGCCGTCGCAGCTGCTCAGCGTGGTGACGACGCTGCGGCGCATGTTCGATCTCGATGCGAACCCGCAGGCGATTGCCGACACGTTTCATCACGACGCGGTGCTCGGTCCGCTGATTGCCAGGCGACCCGGCCTGCGCCTGCCCGGCGGCTGGGAAGGCTTCGAAATCGCGGTGCGCGCGATTCTCGGCCAGCAGATCAGCGTGGCCGCAGCGCGCACGCTGGCCACGCGCATCGTGCAGCGTTACGGCGAACCGTTGTCGGTCGTCAGCGTACCCGGGCTCGAGCGCTTGTTCCCCACCGCCGCCGTACTCGCCGAAGCCGACCTTCGCGAGATCGGCGTGACCACCGCGCGCGCCGCGACAATTCGGGGCGTGGCGCAGGCGTTACTGGATGGCCGAGTGGATTTTCGCGCCGAGCAGACGCTTGAATCGTTTGTGGAACGCTGGATCGCGTTGCCCGGCATCGGCGAGTGGACGGCGCATTACATTGCCATGCGCGCGCTGGGCGAGCCGGATGCGTTTCCCGCGGCCGATCTGATTTTGCGACGCGAGGCGACGACGGACGACGCGCCGTTGACGACGAAAGCATTGAACGCACGCGCCGAGGCATGGCGACCGTGGCGCGCCTATGCCGTGATGCATTTATGGCGCGGCGCATCGGACAGCGTAGCGCTGCTCAAACAGACCTCTGCCAAACCCACATCCGACAAGCCGACGAGGGCGAAGCGATGAGCAAGCCGATCGAAACGATTTACCACGACGATATGGAAAGCCCGATCGGCGTGCTGCGCCTGGTGGCGGACAAGCACGGCCTGCGCGAAGTGCGCTTTGCCGAGCCGCGCCATCCGCGCTCCACGCCGGCCGACTGGATTCGGGCAAGCGAGCCGCTGGCGTTGGCGCGCGTGCAGTTGGAGCAATACTTTGCCGGCGAGCGTGTGGCCTTCGATCTGCCGCTGCATCCCTTGGGTACGCCGTTTCAGCTCAGCGTGTGGCGCGAGCTCGCGCGTATTCCGTACGGTGCGACGGCCAGCTACGGCGAGATTGCCAAACGCATCGACCACCCGGCCGCCGTGCGCGCTGTCGGTTCCGCGAATGGGCGCAATCCCCTTCCCATCGTCGTGCCGTGCCACCGCGTGATCGGCAGCAACGGCAAGCTCACTGGCTTCGGTGGCGGGCTGCCGACCAAGCAGTTTCTACTGGCATTGGAACAGCGGATCGCAGGGCAAGATCTGTTTGCCGCGAACGCCTCGGTCAACTAGCGCGACAACTCGTTGCCATCACGCCGCGCGGCCCACCGCTGTCAGCCGCCGGCAGGCTTGGCGGGCGGTGGCGTCACCGGCACGACCACCTGGCCCGACGGCGGCGGCGCGGCGTTGTAGCGATCGATCATGCTCTGCTGACGCGCCTGGTCTATCCGCTGCTGCGCCGCGTTAGCCTGATCCATTTGCTGCTGCATCGGCTGCTGCGTCTGCGCGTCGTTAGCATATGGGCGCATAACGTTCTGGCTCAGCGCCTGATGGTTCTGCTGCTCGACCTGCGCTTGCTGCAGTTGACTGCGCACTTGGGCCTGCTGCATGTTCTGCTGCATCTGCGCGTTGGCCGAAGGTCGCACGATTACTGCGTGTGGCGCCGGCGGAGCGGGTGGCGGCGTGACCGGTTTGACCTGCGGCGAGAACGCGCTCGCAAAACCGAGTGGCGCGGTTGCCAGCAACCCGACGAGCAGCCATCGCGATCGTTTGCCGCCTTTTTCGGCGACAGAGGTCGCGTGCAGGGGCGACGTGATCGAACCTGAAACCGGTACGGCTGGAATCTGAGATGTATTCGTCATGGCGGTGCGCGATCATGGGGGTGGCAAGAACATATTGAGAGCCTCTGCATGAAGATCCTGTGGCGCCCTTTGTTAATTTTATTGGTGGCATTCAGCACCGGTTGCGCCACGCCGCCGCACACCTATGTCACCGCTCACTCCCAGAAGGCGCCGCCGGCGCCGCTGCTGCTGATTTCCATCGATGCGTATCGCGCCGATTACATCGACCGCGGGCTGAGCCCTACGCTGGCAATGCTGGCCAGGGACGGCGTGCACGCCGCCTCGATGCAGCCCTCGTTTCCCTCGCTGACCTTTCCCAATCACTACACCCTCGTTACCGGCCTGCGCCCCGATCATCACGGTATCGTCAACAACACGATGGTTGATCCCGCCCTGGGCAAGTTTTCGCTGAGCAACCGCCAGGCGGTCAGCGACGGACGCTGGTGGGACGAAGGCACACCGATCTGGGAAACCGCCGACGCGCACGGCCTGCGCACCGCGACGATGTTCTGGCCCGGCTCCGAAGCCGATATCCACGGTCACCATCCGGATAAGTGGAAGCCGTTCGATGGCGCCGTCACCGCCGCTGCGCGCGTCGACCAGATTCTGGCGTGGCTGAATGTGCCGGCGGATCAACGCCCGACCTTTCTCACGCTGTATTTCGATGCGGTGGATCACGCCGGCCACGCGTACGGACCGGACTCGCCGCAAGTCAACGACGCGCTGCGCGCCACCGATGCGGCGCTCGCGCGGCTGGTGCAGGGATTGAAGCGGGATGGCCTGTTCGACACGATAAATATCATCATCGTGGCCGACCACGGCATGGCCAGCGTGCCGCTGGCGAACAGCGTGATGATCGACAAGCTGATTCCGATCGACACGGTGCAGACGGTAAGCATGGGCATTCTGGCCGGTTTCAACCCGACGTCGAACACGCCCGATGCGCGCCGCGACTTTGGCGTCGTCGAACGCAGGCTGGAGCAGCCGCAGCAGCACATGCGCTGCTGGGACAAGACGCGCGTGCCGAAGCGGCTGGACTACGGCAGCAACCCGCGCGTACCGCAGCTGCTGTGCCTGGCTGACGTCGGCTGGCGCATTACCACCACCGACTACGCCGCCAGCCACGCCGGCCACATCAGCGTCGGCGAACACGGCTACGACAACGCCGACCCGCTGATGCAGGCTGTGTTTGTGGCGCACGGTCCGGGCTTTCGCCACGGCGCGAACGTACCGGCGTTCCCGAATGTGGACGTCTATCCGCTGATGACGCATCTGCTGCACATACCTGCAGCGTCGAACGACGGCGACTACGATGCGGTAAAGGGCATGCTGAAGCCGGACGTTCGCTGACGATGATTGCCTGAGACCTGCATGAGCATCGAACTGCGCCATCTGCGCTATTTTCTCGCCGTGGCCGACGAACTGCACTTCGGTCGGGCGGCGGAGCGGCTCGGCATGTCGCAGCCGCCGCTCAGCCAGCAGATACGCCAGCTCGAAGAACGGGTCGGCGCGCGGCTGTTCACGCGCACCAACCGCCGCGTCACGCTGACCGATGCGGGCACGCTTTTTCTGGCCGAGGCGCAGGACATTCTGACCCGCGTCGATCACGCGATCGCGCTGGCGCAGCGCGCGCAGCGCGGTGAAGTCGGCGAGCTGCGCATCGGCTTCACCCGCTCCACCCCGCTGTCCGGACATATCCCGCGCGCGATCTTTGCGTTCCGTCAGGCGGCACCGTCGGTGCAGCTGCAGTTGCAGGAAATGAACTCGCTGACCCAGATCGACGCCCTGCTCGAGCACCGGCTGCAGGTCGGTATCGTGCGCGGCAACGTGCTGCCGGACACGCTGGTGTCGAAGCGGCTGTTCCGCGATCCGCTGGTGGCCGTGCTGCGCGAAGATCATCCCGCGATGGCCCGACTCGGCAAAAGCCGCCGCCTGCGCATCGAATGGCTGGCGCAGGAATCGTTCGTGCTGTTCGGCCGATCCGCCGGCGCCGGCATTCACGACCACGTGATCGCGCTGTGCCGCAACGCCGGCTTTACCCCGCGCGTGGTGCAGGACGCGCACGAGGCGTCGACCATCGTCGGGCTGGTGGCGGCGGGGCTTGGCGTATCGATTCTGCCGGCGTCGTGCGAGCACATCGGCGTGGCCGGCGTGGCATATGTGCCGCTGGCCGATCCGGGGGCGATGTCGGAGATTCACGTGGTGCATCAGCGCGACGAGCGCTCGCCGCTGGTTGCACGGTTCGTGCGCCTGCTGTTGACGCACGTGCGCGAGAGTTAGCTCAAATAGTTGCTGACTTCGATCAGGTTACGATCGGGGTCGCGGAAATACACCGACACCATCGGCCCTCGCGCGCCGGTGCGCTGGACCGGACCTTCCAGCACGGCGACATCGCAACTGTGCAGGTGCGCGATGACCTCAGCCACCGGTACCCGCGTGATAAAGCACACATCGATCGCACCGGGCGTGGGCGTTTCCGCCTTGGGCTCG
>CAIKJM010000630.1 GCA_903827735.1 uncultured Rhodanobacter sp.
ACCTAGTGGTGATCCATACCGAAGCTTAGCGATCTTTAGCTAACCTTTAGCGAACCAGATGCAGCGATCGGCGAGCGCCTGCAATCGGCCTCTAGATCCTTCGAAGGCTGCGCTTTGTAAACCCACAGTTTTCGCACGCCAGGTTACCTCCGACGAGGAGCGGCGGACCTTACCGACTGTTGCGCACGCGGCGTGCCTTCAAGGTTTTTTGTCTTTCAATGAGGCGGGGCGCTGCTTGCTATCTTTAGTGAAGCGCTGGAGATTGCCAAGCAGCTCGACCAGCCGAGTCTCGCATTCTGAAAACGAGTAGCCGCGCCGCTGCGAGATCATGAAGGTGAGAGGGCGCATGTGCCATGCGTGGCGATGGAGTTCCACGAGCCTTGCGTTCGCGAGGTCTTCCTTAACCATGTGAAGCGGCATGTGCCCCCAGCACAAGCGCCCCCTGAGCAGATCGAGCTTGGCGCCCAGATCATTCACTCGCCACTGGCGTTCACCCGCGATCCCCTGTTGCGTCTTTTCTGCATCGGGTTGATTGTCGGTTACGACGAGCTGAATGTGCCGACCAAATTCCTCTCGCGGGATCGGCCCCGCGATTGCTGCCAGCGGGTGCGATGGCGCACAGACGGTGACCATTTGCACTTCGCATAATCGCTGCCTATCGATCGTACCCGGGCTCAGCTCTGGCACGTCCGTGACCGTCACCGCCAACGCGCACGCGCCATCGAGTACCAAGCGCTCGCCGCCCTGCATGGTCGTCATCTGCAGATTGATCGAAACCGTCCGAAAGTCCGCTTGCAGGCGGTGCAGGCATTCGATCAGGTGTGCGCGCGGAAAATAGGTATCGACGGCGAACGAGACTTGCGGTACGCCCGCTTGCGCGATCGAAACCGCCCGCGTCTTCATTTCCTCGGTGTGTGAGATCACCGCACGAGCATCCGGCAGGAGGCTGCGGCCCGCAGCCGAAAGCGTGGCTTTGCGCGTGTCGCGCGCGAACAGCTCCACATCAAAGGCGCTCTCGAGCGCCTTGATCGCGTGACTGATCGCCGATTGAGCGCGGTTCAGCTTGCGTGCCGCCCCGGAAAAGCTTCCTTGGTCGCACACGGCAACGAAGGCCCGAAGCTGATTGATCGTGACGTTGTCGAGCATGCCTATCTAACGAATAGATGATTAGCATCGATATTCGGTTAATTGTCTTCATGAGTAAAGCCCCCCAGATTTACGGCAAGCAGTTCTTAACTTCCGTACAACCCCGAGGAAAAAACCACGTCATGAAACGACTGAATGGAAAGAACGCAGTAATCACTGGCGGCGCCACCGGCATCGGCCGCGCCGCCGCAAAGCGCTTCGTCGAGGAGGGCGCCTTTGTCTTCATCTACGGCCGCCGGCAGGACGCGCTCGACGCCGCTGTGGCTGAGCTTGGCCCCAATGCCCGTGCGGTGAAGGGCTCAGTCTCGGATGAGGCCGACCTCGACCGGCTTTACGCGGCGGTGAAGGCTGAACGCGGAACCCTCGACATCGTGTTCGCCAACGCCGGCGCGGGAAGCCAGGCAGCGCTCGGCAAGATCAGCGCCGAGCACATTGACGAAACTTTCGACACCAATGTGAAGGGCACGATCTTCACGGTTCAGAAGGCACTGCCACTGATGGGCAAGGGCGGCTCGATCATTCTGACCGGATCGAGTGCTGGCACCACGGGTGCCCCGGGAATGAGCGCCTACAGCGCGAGCAAGGCGGCCGTGCGCAATCTCGCGCGCACCTGGGCGGAGGACCTGAAGGGCACCGGCATCCGGGTGAACGTGCTGTCGCCCGGAGCCACAGCGACCGAGCTCGCGAAGGAAGCACTCGGCGAAGAGGGCCAGAAGGTCTACGCCGCGATGACCCCGCTGCAGCGCATGGCGGATCCCTCCGAGATCGCTGCGGCCGCCGCGTTTCTCGCGTCGCCGGACAGCAGCTTCATGACGGCCAGCGAG
>CAIKJM010000631.1 GCA_903827735.1 uncultured Rhodanobacter sp.
CATGGCAAAAATCGCCATCGTTTATTTCAGCGGCTACGGCCACACTGCCAAGCAGGCCGAAGCGGTGCAGAAGGGCGCGGCGGGCGTCGCCGGCGCCGAGGTGACGGTGTTTCGCATCGACGAGCAGGGCGATCTGCCGGAGGGCGCGCTGGAGACGCTAGGCGCGCAGGACGCGATCATTTACGGTAGCCCCACTTATATGGGCGGCCCGGCGTGGCAGTTCAAGAAATTCGCCGACGCCAGCTCCAAGCCCTGGTTCAGCAGCGCGTGGAAGGACAAGATCGCCGCCGGTTTCACCAACTCCGCCTCGGTCAACGGCGACAAGTTTTCCACCATCACCTATTTCTTCACGCTGTCGCAGCAGCACGGCCAGATCTGGATCGGCACCGGCCTTCTGCCGTCCAACAAGAAAGAGCATGGTCCTGCCGACGTGAACTGGACGGCCGGCTCGGCCGGCGCGCTGGCGATTTCACCGGCGGACGCGTCGCCGGATGAGGCGCCGCGCTCGGGCGATCTGGAAACGGCGCGACTGCTCGGCGAGCGCGTGGCGCAGTTTGCGGTGAAGCTGAAAGGCTGAGCGTATTAGCGCGCGAGCTGCCGGCCACCGGCGGCTCGCGTGGTGTTCGCCAACGGTTAACTCAGGTCCGAGGTAAAGGTCTCTCGGATCGGCAGCAGCGCGCGCAGCTCGTCCTTTTCGGCGTCGCTCAGCGCGCTGCGGCGGCTTTCCAGCTCGCGCTTGCGGGTCAGGCTGGCCTGGTGTTCCAGGCGAGCAATCGCATCGAGAAATTCGCGCGCCTGCCGGTCTGGCTCGCCCACCGAAACGGCGGCCATCAGCTTCTGCAGCGCGGGATATTCCTCACGCTCGGCGAAGTGCTCCACCATCATCGCGGAGTTGATCCCCGGCCGCGAGCGGGCGATATCGAGCAGCTCGGCCAGCAGGCCGATGCCGGGTTTGTCCTGCGGTAGAAAGCGGTAGGGTTTTGCCACCTGATCGGCGACACCCGGTTGCGCCAGCAGCAGGGCGATCGCGCTGCGCACCAGCGAGCGCTGCACCGCGACCGGGCGCTGCACGGCGCGATGCGTAGCGGCTTCCGGTTGCAGCAGCGCGCGTGCGCCGCTGCGCCGCTCCAGCTCCTGCGCCATCAGATCGCGAAACGCGCCATCGGGCAATTTGCCGATCAGCGGGCGCGCGCGCTCGGCCAGCCGTGCGCGTCCATCGAGGCTGCCCATCTCGACGTCGTGCGAGAGTTCGTTGAAGAAGTAATCCGATAGCGGCGTCGCTTCCTTGATGCGCTTTTCGAAACCCTCCTTGCCCTCCTTGCGTACCAGCGAATCCGGATCTTCGCCATCGGGCAGGAACAGGAAGTACGCCTGGCGCCCGTCGCGCAGCCGCGGTAGCGCCGATTCCAGCGCTTTCCAGGCCGCGGCGCGGCCGGCGCGGTCACCGTCGAAGCAGAACACCACGTCGGGTGCGGCGCGAAACAGCACTTCGGTATGCTCGGGCGTGGTCGCTGTGCCCAGCGTGGCCACCGCAATCGGCAATCCGGCCTGGTGCAGGGCGATCACGTCCATATAGCCCTCGACCACCACGATACGCGGCAGGTTGGCGTTGGCCTGCTTCACCTGCCACATGGCGAACAGCTCGCGGCCCTTGTGGAACAGCGGCGTTTCCGGCGAGTTGAGGTATTTCGGCGTCTGCTCCGCCTGTAAAACCCTTCCGCCGAAGGCGATCACGCGCCCGCGCCGGTCCAGAATTGGAAACATCAGCCGCTCGCGGAAGCGATCGTATTTCCGCCCCTGCTCGCTGCTGGCGACCATGCCGGCCTCGTTGAGCAGCTGCATGCGCCGTTCGCTATTGCCCAGCGACTTGATCACGCCGTCGTAGCCGGCCGGCGCCCAGCCGAGGCGAAAGCGCGCAATGGTTTCGGCGTCCAATCCTCGTTTCTTGCAATAGGCCTGCGCCTCCTTGCTCTTCGGCAGCTCGCTTTGATACCAGCTGGCGGAGGCGTCGAGCAGTGCATACAGATCGGTCTTGTCCTCGCGCGGCGCAGCATCGCGACCGCCCTCGCGCGGCACCGTCATGCCCAGCGTCTGTGCCAGCTCCTCGACCGCGTCGGGAAACTCCAGCCGCTCGTAGTCCATCAGAAACTTCAGCGCGCTGCCGTGCGCGCCGCAGCCGAAACAATGGAAAAACTGCTTGGCCGGGCTCACGTAAAACGACGGCGAGCGCTCGTTGTGGAAGGGGCAGCAGGCGGTCCACTCGCGCCCGGCTTTTTTCAGCGGGACGCGCCGCTCGATCACGTCGACGATGTCGACGCGGGCAAGCAGTTCATCGATAAAGCTGTCGGGAATCAGGCCGCGCATCAGAGCGATAGTCTAGCGGTTGTCAGTATCGAATCCGGCCGGGTGACGCTGTGTCCCGGCCAAAACAAACGGCGCCCGAAGGCGCCGTTCGAGGTATCGCTGACCAGGCGCGTTAAAACAGGTGGACGATGCCTACCAGCCCCAGCACGATAACGATAAAGATGATGATGAAGATCGCGAACAGCACCTTGGCAATAGTCGCCGCGGCGCCGGAGATGCCGCCGAAGCCGAGCCAGCCGGCGACGAGCGAGATGATGGCGAAAATAATGGCCCACTTCAGCATGGTGTACTCCCTACGATGGTGATGGCCGGAGTGGCCGGACACATTGCAGGCGGCATTCTTAAGTCAGCAACGTGAAGAGAATGCATGAATGGGCGCTCGGGCCATGAAATTGTCACGTTCGCAGAATATTGCGGCGTGTCTGCGGCAAAACAGGGCCCTAAATCCCCCCGTACTCTCAGGCCAGCCGCGCCTTGATCTTGCCCGACACCACGACCATGTCGGCGCGGCCGGCGGCCTTTTCCTTCACCGCAGCCACCACCTTGCCCATGTCGCGGGCCGAGCTGGCGCCCGTGTCGGCAATCGCGGCCTCGACCAGCGCGTCGATCTCGGCATCGTTCAACTTGGTCGGCAGGTAGGTTTCGATCACCGCCATCTCGTCGCGCTCGATGATTGCCAGATCCTCGCGCTTGGCCGCCTCGAACTGGCTGACCGAGTCGCGCCGCTGCTTGAGCATTTTTTCCAGCGCGGCCAGCACCTGGGTATCGTCCAGCTCGATGCGCTCATCGACCTCGCGCTGCTTGATCGCCGCCAGCATCAGGCGAATCACGCCCAGACGATGTTTTTCGCCGGCGCGCATGGCATTTTTCATGTCTTCGGTGAGTTGCTGCTTGAGCGTCATGACGGATATCTCCGAGCGGTAGAGGCCTGGTGGCGGGAAATTTCAATTCACGGAAACGACAAAGCCGGCGTTGCCCTTGGGGACAACACCGGCCAGATCGATCCGATGCGCTTGCGGCGGCTGCGAGAACCCGCGCCAGCCGCGTTTCCTTTGTGCCTGGCGCGAAACGCCGGCGAGTCCGCCGTTATCGGCAGATGAGGAAACTCAGTACAGACGGGTCTTGCGCGACACATCGCGCGACAGGCGGCGCAGGTGGCGCTTGACGGCAGCAGCGCGCTTGCGCTTACGCTCCTGAGTCGGCTTCTCATAGAACTCGCGCTTGCGCGTTTCAGCGAGCACGCCGGCCTTTTCGCAGGTACGCTTGAAACGACGCAGTGCGATCTCGAACGGCTCGTTCTCGCGAACTTTTACGTTGGGCATGGAAACTCCGAGTGGTAATCTGCCCGCGGATACGGGCCTGTTGAATAGGGTGAGCCGCGAAGTATACCGTGCATACCACTCAATTTTCAAAGCCCCGATGAAGCCTGATGCGAGCCAGCCCGATTTGACGGGCGCCGTCCGATGAAACCCGACTTGAACACGCCTGCTCCGATGGATCCGAATCTGATGAAACCCGTGCTTGGCATCGAGACCTCGTGCGACGAGACCGGCGTGGCCCTGCTGCG
>CAIKJM010000632.1 GCA_903827735.1 uncultured Rhodanobacter sp.
CCGGTCGCTCCTGCGCCGTCCTTGGCGCTCGCGACACTGGGCCATCCTCGGTCGGCGGTCGCCGACAACGACGTCGGGCCGGCAAGGCCGGCCCGACGGTCAGGTACATCCGTCGCGGCAGAAGATCAGTGCAGCGTTTCCAGCAGACGCTTGGCGACATCCTGCTGAATCTGCGTGCCTTCCTTCAGCACCTCACCGAGCATGGCGCGTGCGCCGTCGGCGTCGCCCATGTCGACATAGGCGCGCGCCAGATCGAGCTTGGTGTCGACCGGGTCGTCGTTGAAATCATCGAGGTTCAACCCGTGGCTGTCGCCATGGCCGCTATCCTTGTGGAATGTTTCCGTATGCAGCGACTCCGGCTCGTCGAAGCCAAAATTCGAAGCGGCCTTGATCGGGGCAGCATGCGAAAGCTCGTCGTGAGAGTCCGGCGGGCTCAGCGGCGGCGCCACGGCGTGGTCTTCCGGCGTGGAGGCGGCAGCGCTGGGCACTTCCGGCTTGGCGCCGTCGAAATTGAAGTGGTACTCGCTGACCATCTTCGAAGGCGGCAACGGCGGCATCGCCGATGGTGTTTTCGCCGCAGGCGCCTCGAAGTCGGCAATCACGTCGTCCGACGCGTAGTGGTCGATGTCGAACGCACGGCGCGCCTCGTGGATTTCGTGCGGCGGCAGCTCGACGTGGTGATCGAACAGCGGATGGCCTGGCGCGAGATCCTCGCCCATATGCAGCACGTCCTGCCATTCGTCCTGGTCGGTGTCGGTGATATGGGCGTGCATCGCTTCGGCCGCCGCTTCGAAATGATCGACATCGCGGCGCGAGTAGTAGAGCGTGACCAGTTCCAGATGGAGGCCAATGTCGTCCGGATGTTCGGCCAGCTGATCGAGCAGCTCGTTCTGATCGATATCGCTAGGATCGTGACCGATCGACTCGGAACCAAAGCGATCGGCCAGCGACCCCGGCGACGACTCAACCGCGGCCGCGGCCTTGCGACGACGGCTAAGCAAAGCCAGCAGCACTAACACGACCACGGCGCCAGCGCCCGCAGCCCATGCCCAGGTCTGCATGTACCAGGGATCCTCGGCGACGGGCGTCGGCACAATGACGGGCTTTGGCTTAACCGCAGTCGGCGCAGCCGCCGCCGCGACGGGCGCCGTTTTCACCGAGCTGGACGCAACCGCAGTGGCCGGAGCCGCCGACGCGCTCACACTAGGTGCAGCCGTGCCGGCCGCAGCCACCGTAACCGGTGGTTTTGCCGCCGCCGTGGCCACACTGGCCGGCGTGGCAGCGGCAACGACCGGCGCCGGCTGTGCCGGCAAACCGGCGGCCTTGCGCGCCGCGGCGAGCTTGGCCTGCAGCTCGGCAATCTGATTATCTTTGAGCGACAACAGGCGCTCGTTCTTGCTGTTGATATCGTTCAGATCCTGCAGCCGCGTTTTCAGATCATTGCTTTGCTGCTGCACGCTGGCGAGGCTCTCCTTGGTGCGCTGCAGCTCCTGGCGCAAGCCGGCGGACGACTGATCGCCCTTGCCGCCGACCCGACCGCCCTGACCACTCGCCCCCTGCTGATCTGCCGCCGACACCAGCGCCAGACGATCCGTTGCGCTACCGGATCCTGACGATGCGGCGCTGGAAGCGCTCGACCGCGTCGCCGTGTCGGCGACCGTTGTCGACTTGCTGACCCGGCCGGCACGCCAGTCGCTGTTCTGCTGCTGGACTTCGGCGACCGCCGCGGCAGCAGCCAACGTCTGCGCTTCAGCCGCGGTAGGAATGCGCAGGATCACGCCGCGCTTAAGCGCGTTGATATTGTCGCGATAGAAAGCGTCGGGATTGGCCTGCTTCAGCGCGATCAGCATCTGATTCATGCTGACGCCAACACCCGGGGCCGTGCTGCGCGCGATGGACGACAGCGTCTGCCCGCTCTCGACCGGGCCGTATTTGCCCTTGCTGGCGCCAGCAGCGGCCTCGTCGGATTGCGGCGCGGTTGCCGGATGTCGCGAGTGCGGAGCAGGCGCTGGCGCCGCGGCGGTCGCCGTTGACGGCGTCGCACGAGCCTGACGAACTGGAGGAGCCGAGCGCACAGGTACCTGCGGGGCAGCGGCGACGCTGGCACCGGGCGTGGAATTGGGCGGATCGAGCAGGATGGCGAACTCGCGCACGCTTTTGCCCGCGTGGTCATTCACTTCGAGCAGCAGATCCAGATAAGGGTCGTTGACGGCAACCGTGCTGGTAATGCGGATCACCGGTCGCCCGCCGCTGTTCACCACGCTGAAACTCAGCGGCACGTTGGTTCGCCCGCCGACGATGCCGGCCCGCGCGAAGTCCTCGTTCGAGGCCAGCTGCACCGTCAATCCCTTCAGCTCGGCCGGCGTAGCGGAGTTGATCGGGATCTCGGCCAGCAGCGGTTGCCATAGGGCCGACTTGACCTGGATCTGCCCCATATCCAGCGCCAGCACCTGGCTGCTGCCCAGTGCCAACGCGACGAGCATCGACAACTTCAACGAACGATTCATTGCGTTTTCCCCCGAACGACTCTTGACGCCATGGACAGCGCCACTGATGAAGTTGCCGACGCGGCAGCAAATGCTCCGGACGCAGGACCACTTTAGTTACATAAAGACCAATCAACAATAGCTGAAACGACCACTTGCAGTACATTCCTGTAGTTCGTTCTCGCTATTTGCACACTCTCACGGGTGTCCTGCCGCCTGTTTTGCCTGCAGCGCCTGTAATTCCTGCTGCATCTTGGCAATCGCCTGGTCCTGCTGCTGCAGGCGTTCGCTGGCCTGTTTGCTGCCGGACTCCTGCTTGGCCACCGAGTCCTGCAGCTGCTTCACCTGCGCCTGCTGCTGCTGCAGTTTCTGCTGGGCCTGGGCTAGCGAGGCCTGCGTCGCCGCGGTGGATCGAGCCTTGTGTGACGTCACCTGACCATCCGCCCAGACCGCCGAGGAAACGACCAGCAGCGCCAGAACGGCCGCTTTCAGCGCCAACGTCGTGTTTGCGCGCGCCATCACAGATAGTCCTCGATCAGCTTCTCGGCAATCTGCACGGCGTTGAGCGCGGCACCCTTGCGGATATTGTCCGAGACAATCCACAGGTCCAGCCCGCGCTCGTGCGAAATATCCTCACGGATGCGCCCCACGTACACCGCATCGTTGCCGGCCGCCTCCCCCACCGGGGTCGGATAGCCGCCGGGCTTGCGCTCGTCCACCAGGATCACCCCTTCCGCCTTTTCAAGCAGCTCGCGCGCCTGCTCGGCGGTGATCTTGTCGGTCGTCTCGATATGCACCGCCTCGGAATGCCCGTAGAACACTGGTACGCGCACCGCCGTCGGATTGACCTGGATCGACTCGTCCTCAAGGATCTTGCGCGTCTCCCACACCAGCTTCATTTCTTCCTTGGTGTAACCGTTGGGCTGAAAGTCGTCGATCTGCGGGATGACATTGAACGCGATCTGCACCGGGAATTTCTTGCCCGGATCGACGCTTTGGAAATTCAGCAGCGCCGCGGTCTGCCGGCCGAGTTCCTCCATGCCCGTGCGTCCGGCACCCGACACCGACTGATACGTCGCTACATTGATCCGCTCGATCTGCACGGCACGATGGATCGGCGCCAGCGCCACCAGCATCTGCATGGTCGAGCAATTCGGGTTCGCGATAATGCCGCGGCGCGTGTAGTCGGCGATGGCGTGCGGGTTGACCTCGCTGATCACCAGCGGCACGTCGTCGTCGTAGCGAAACTCGGAGGTGTTGTCGATCACCACGGCGCCGGCCGCGGCCGCACGCGGCGCATGCTCGCGGCTGACCGAACCGCCGGCAGAAAAGAAGGCAATATCGACGCCGCTAAAATCATAGGTATCGAGCAGCTGCACGGTCACGTCCTGCCCGGCGTATTTGACCTTGCCACCGGCCGATCGCTCGCTCGCCAGCGGTACCAGCTCGCTGACCGGAAAATCGCGCTCGGCCAGGATCGCCAGCAGCGTTTCGCCGACGGCGCCGGTGGCGCCGACCATGGCCACTTTGTAACTGCTCTTTTTACTCACTGATGAATTACCTGCAATTCCAGTTCTAGGGATGGCTCAAGGGAGAAAACATGGCGGAACAATCACGATGCCGAAATCCCGCCGCGCCACAGAGTACACGTGCAAACATTTGGACGGCCAGTTCAGCGCTCACTTTGTAAGCAACTCCGCATTGATCGGCGTGGGCGGACGCCCCGCGTGCGGACCGTGGCCCAGCGCCGCCATGACATTATCGGCCGCCAATGTGGCCATCACGCGGCGGGTTGCTTCGGTCGCGCTGCCGATATGCGGGCTAAGCACGGCGTTATCGAGCGCGATCAGATCGGGATGCACGGCCGGCTCGCCTTCGAACACATCCAGCCCGGCGGCCGCCAGCCGCCCTTCGCGCAGGGCCGCCGCCAGAGCCGCATCGTCGACGAGACCTCCACGCGCAATATTCACCAGCACGGCGTGGGGTTTCATCATGGCCAGTTCGGCGGTGCCGATGGTATGCCGGTTTTCTGGCGTATACGGCAGCACCAGGATCAGATGATCGGACTCCGCCAGCAGCGCATGTTTTTCGACGTATCGCGCCTTGCAGTCCTGTTCGATAGCCGCCGACAGCCGATGGCGGTTGTGATAGATCACCGGCATGCCGAAGCCCGCCGCGCGGCGCGCGATCGCCTGGCCGATGCGGCCCATGCCCAGAATACCCAGCGTCTTTCCGTGCACATCGACACCGAGCCAGTCGTCGAAACGCATGCCGTGCCATCGTCCCGCACGCAGCCAGCGCTCGGCGGCGCCGACACGGCGCGCGGCCGCCAGCATCAGCGCCCACGCATAGTCGGCCACGCTCTCGTCGAGCACCTCGGGCGTATTGCAGGCAAGCACGCCGGCCTTGGTCAGCGCCGGGATATCCAGATTGTTGTAGCCCACGCCGAGGTTGGCGACCACCTTCAGCCGGCGATTGCCATCGAGCACCGCCGCATCGATATGATCGCCGCCGCCGAGGATCGCGCCATCGACATCCATCAGCCTGGCTTTGAGCTGCTCGGCGGAAAGCTTTCGCTCCACGGTCTCGGCCACGACCTCAAAATACTGTCCCAGCGTCGTCAGGGTCTCGGGAAAAATGGGGCGCGATACCCATACGCGTTGTCGCTCGCTCACTTAAGCACTGTCCTTTTCAATGGAGCCTTCCGCCCTATCCGGCGCAGAACGCATCAGGGAATCCGCGGTTCGACGATACCAACGTCGCCGCATTGCGCGCGATGGCGCAGCGCATGATCGATCAGCACCAGCGCCATCATCGCCTCGGCGATCGGCGTGGCGCGAATGCCGACGCAGGGGTCGTGCCGGCCCTTGGTCACGACCTCGGTCACTTCGCCGGCGGTGTTGACGCTCTGGCCGGGAATCAGAATGCTCGAGGTGGGCTTCAGCACCATCGACGCCGTTACCGGCTGTCCGCTGCTGATGCCGCCGAGAATGCCGCCGGCATGGTTGGACGCAAAGCCGTCCAGACGGATCTCGTCGCGATGCTGGCTGCCACGCTGGCTCACCGCGGCGAAGCCATCGCCGATCTCCACGCCTTTGACCGCGTTGATCGACATCAGCCCGCTGGCCAGGTCGCTGTCGAGCTTGCCGTAGATCGGCTCGCCCCAACCCGGCGGCACGCCCTCGGCCACCACGTTGACCCGCGCGCCGACCGAGTCGCCGGACTTGCGCAGCGCATTGATGAAGGCTTCCAGCTCGACCACCTGGCCCGCATCAGGCCAGAAAAACGAATTCTGCTCGACCGCCTCCCAGTCGAAGGACTTCGGGGCGATGTCGCCAATTTGCGCCAAATACCCGCGAATGCGAACGCCGTATCTCTCGGCGAGCCACTTCTTGGCAATCACGCCGGCCGCCACGCGCATGGTGGTCTCGCGCGCGGACGAACGGCCGCCGCCGCGCGGATCGCGGATGCCGTACTTTTGCCAATAGGTGTAATCGGCGTGGCCGGGACGGAAGGTCTGCGCGATGTCGCCGTAATCCTTGCTGCGCTGATCGGTGTTGCGAATCAGCAGGCCGATCGGCGTACCCGTGGTCTTGCCCTCGTACACGCCGGAGAGAATTTCCACGTCGTCCGCCTCGCGCCGCTGCGAGGTGTAGCGGCTGCGGCCGGTGGCGCGACGATCGAGATCCGTACGAAATTCTTCGACGCTGAGCGGCAGCCCGGGCGGGCAGCCGTCAATCACGCAGCCGATCGCCGGCCCATGGCTCTCGCCAAAGGTGGTGACCGTAAAAAGCGTGCCGAAGGAATTGCTGGACATGGCGTCGATGCGTCGTGGATAACCGTTACAGCTTAACCGCGAAGACGCTCAGCCGTGCGGCGCGCCATGCACGGTCTGCTGATTGCGGCAGGCGCATCAAGCCGCGCGTCGAGCGGCCGCCGCGGTGCGAATGGCATCGGCATGCTCGATCAGATCGCGCCGCTCGAGCGCAAACACGCCCATCGCACCGACCTTGAACTCGATCCAGATAAAAGGAACCTCCGGCAGCAGCGC
>CAIKJM010000633.1 GCA_903827735.1 uncultured Rhodanobacter sp.
CGGGGAACGGGGAACGGGGAACGGGGAACGGGGAACGGGGAACGGGGAACGGGGAACGGGGAACGGGGAACGGGGACAAGATCAGGGGCAAAGGCCGAAGATCAAGAGCCTAGTCGAAAACAAAGCTGAGCTGTCCAGGCAATCACGAAACGAAGCCATGCACTGAAGCTGCGAAAACCTATCGTTCCCTGCCAGGCCACCTTGGGTGGTTCCCCATTCCCTGTTCCCCGCCACTCCTCACATCGTGTACCGAATATCCGGATTCTCGCGCAGCGCCGCGTGTGCCGCTTCGTACTGTTCGCGGCTCTCGCAACGGATGCTGACGGTGACCGAGACGAAGTTGCCTTCGCCGGACTGCCGATGCCGCACGGTTTCGTGGAACACGTGCAGGCCGGCGCGCTCGAGCAGCTGCGGCACGTGGGTGGGCAAGTTGGCGCTGGCCTTGCCTACCGCGGTGATCTCGAACTCCCCGGGAAACTGGAAGCCCTTGCCTTCCTGCTTGGCCTTGCTGAAGTCGATCGGTTGCATCACTTGCTACCTGGGGCGGGTTCACTGGTGGTCTTGCTGCTGTGGAACCAGAGCAGAATGCTGTCCCACAGCCGGCCGAAGAAGCCGCACTGCGGCGCATCGTTCAGGGCGATCAGCGCAATCGTCTGCACCGGCTGATCGGCCAGCATGACGCGCAGCGTGCCGACCTGCTGGCCTTTCTTGAACGGCGCGATCAGGGTGGCAGGAATGTCCATCGTCGCCTTGAGCTTGTCGTAATCGCCGCGCTTGACGGTGACCTGTACATCTTCGGCTACGCCGATCGGCAGCTGGTTTTCTTCGCCCTTCCACAGCTTCGGCGTCGCCAGCGGCTTGCTCGCGTCGTAGAGCTTGTGCGTCTCATAGAAACGGAAGCCGTAGCTGAGCAGGGACATCGCCGAATCGGCGCGGGCCTTCTCACTGCTGGCGCCCATCACGATGGCGATCATGCGCGAATCGCCCTGCTTGGCGGACGCTGCCAAGCAAAAACCCGCGGCGGCGGTGTGCCCGGTCTTGATGCCATCGACGCTGGGATCGCGCCACAGCAGCGTGTTGCGGTTACCCTGCTTGATGCCGTTCCACTCGAACTGCTTGATCGCCGAGATGGCGTAGTCATCCGGGAAATCGTGGATCAGCGCGCGCGACAGAATCGCGATGTCGTGCGCGGTGGTGTAGTGGTTGGCGATCGGGTAACCAGAGGCGTTCTCGAAATTCGAGTTGACCATGCCGAGCTGCTTGGCATAGGCGTTCATCAGGCCAGCAAACGCATCTTCGGAACCGGCGGTGTGCTCGGCCAGGGCAATGGCCGCATCGTTGCCGGACTGGATGATCAGGCCGTACAGCAGGTCCTTCAGCGGCACCTGGCTATTGAGCTTGAGGAAGCTGGTGGAACCGTCGGTGCCTGCACCACCGCCGCGCCAGGCGCGCTCGCTGATGGTCACCGGGTCGGTCATGTGCACCTTGCCATTGGCTACCTCGGCCGAGACGACGTAGTCCGTCATGATCTTGGTGATCGAAGCCGGCTCCACGCGCAGGTCGGGCTCTTTTGACGCGAGAATCTGACCGGTGGCGTAATCCATCAGCACCCAGCTTTTACCGTCCACATCTGGCGGCGGCGGCACAGGCGCTTCGGGTACCACCGGACGCGGCACCGGCGACGGACGCGGTGGCGTCTGTGCCACGGCAACGCCGAGCAACAAAGTCAGGGCAGCAAAAGGAACCAGGGTGCGGCGCAAAAAATTCATCGTTGTCAGTTGTCCAGTCTTTGGATGGCGAGGCCGCGCGGGCGTCGACATGTCTTGCAAGCTTAGAAGGGTTGAAATATTCGCTCAGTCTACCGCGACACGCGGCCGCGGCAGACCCATATTGGTGATCTTGTCGCTGACCTGATCGGAGCTGTCCACGTCCGGCAGCGGCCCGAGCCGCACACGATGAACATTACGACCGTTAATTTCAGCATCCATCACCTGCACCGGGGCAAAATTGGCCGCGCGCAGCCGCTGCGCCACCTGCTCGGCGTTGGCTGGATCGGAAAACGCGCCGACCTGCAGATAGATGCCCGGCAACTTGCCCGCAGGCGCGGCGGGCGGTGGCGGCGGCAGGTCGCGCAGCGGCTCGCCCGGATCGATGCCGCGCACCTCGACCAGCCCGGTACCCTTGGGCCAGACGCCAATTTTTACCGCCGCCGCATACGAGAGATCGATCACCCGATCCTCGTGAAACGGGCCACGATCGTTTACCCGCACGATCACACTCTTGCCGTTGGCCAGGTTGGTGACGCGCGCGTAGCTCGGCAGCGGCAGCGTCTTGCTGGCCGCAGTGAAACTGTACATGTCGTAGTTTTCCAGGCTCGAAGTCTTGTAGCCGTGGAATTTGCTGCCGTAGAACGAGGCGATGCCGCGCTCCACGTAGCCGCGCGCCGAAGGAAGCACGGTGTAGGTGCGGCCCAGCACGGAGTAAGGCGACTTGTTGCCGTACAGCGCCAGCGGCTCGACCTTGGGCACCGGCTCGACCAGCTTGCTGATGTCCGGCGGCGGACCGTCGGGGATGCTGTCGGCATTGTCGCGATAGCGGCTGCTTTGCGATTTGCTGGTGTCGTCGGTGAAGGTGCTGCCACTACTGCGTTGACCGCCGGCACTGTCGTAGGCGTAGCCCGTGGAAGAGGTCGACGGTAACGGCGAGCCGGGACCCACGCTGCGCGGCGAACTGCGGCTGGGCTTGGCCTTCGATCCGCTGCAGCCGGTGAGCAGCAATGGCAGCAGCAAGCCTATCGCCAGCAGCGCGGTCGCTGCACGCCGTGTCGGAGCCACGCCCCTTTCGGTCATTGGGCCGGGTCCGCCTGCACACCGGCGGCGATCGCCTTGGCCAGCTGATCGACCGCCATCGCGTAAAGCGGGCTGCGGTTGTAGCGCGTGATCACGTAGAAATTCGGAAAGGTAAACCAGTACTCCGTGCCGTTGTCGCCCTGTAGCGTCTGCAGGCTGACTAGCTGACCCGGATTGAGCGGCTGCAGCGGCGCATAGCCCCATGCTTCGAGCTGCTCCAGCGGCCACTGTGGCTGGGCGTCCTTGACGGTGATCGGCTTGGGCGCGGCATCCGGCTGGGCGCGCATGGCAACCTCGCCGCCGCTGACCCAGCCGTGCTTGGCGAAGTAGTTGGCGACGCTGGCGAGAATATCGGGCAGCGAATTCTTCAGGTCGATATGGCCGTCGCCGTCCTCGTCCACCGCGTAATCGCGAATGCTCGATGGCATGAACTGGCCCCAACCTTGCGCACCGGCATACGAGCCGGTGAGCGTGTCGACCGGACCGGCCAGATGACTGTCCGGCAGCTCCAGCAGCGTCTTCAGCTCACCACGAAAAAATGGGGCGCGCGGCGGGTAGTAAAGGCCCAGCGTGACCAGCGCATCGAGCACCTTGTACTTGCCGGTAATGCGGCCGTAGAAGGTTTCCACGCCGACGATTGCCACGATGTATTGCGGCGCCACGCCGTACTGCCGGCCGATCTGCTCGACCAGCGCGCGGTGCTCCCGATAGAACGCGATGCCGTCGCCGATGCGCTTGTCGGTCAGAAAGATCGGCCGGTATTCGCTCCACGGTTTGGCCTCGGCCGGGCGCCCCATCGCATCGAGAATGCTCTGCTTGCGCTGCGCTTTGTCGAGCAACGCATTGAGCGCCTGCGGACTCTTGCCGGTGTCGCGTGCTACCTCGCGCACCAGCGCGTCCTGGCCGGGATGCGTTTCGGCCAGCGCGGGCGACAGCGCCGTGATCGCCAACAGTGCCAGCGCGGCGGCGAGCCGAATCGGAAGCGAGGGGAAAGGCGACGCGGAAATAGCGGTCATGCAGAATATTCTTTGGCGTTGAAGCAGCATCGTCGAGAGCCTAACACGTGACCCGCGGCAGACCCTTCGCGTCGCTCAGTCATGCATCTTGCGGTTGGCGTGAATCGACATCAGCACGCCGAAGCCCACCAGCAGCGACACGGCCGAGGTACCGCCATAGCTGATCATCGGCATCGGTACGCCGACCACCGGCAGCATGCCGGCCACCATGCCGCCGTTGACGAACACGTAAACGAAAAAGCTCATGCCCAGCGCGCCGGCCAGCAGGCGCGAATAGGTATCGCGCGCCTCCATCGCAATCCACAGGCAGCGACCGATGATGAAGGCATACAGCACGATCAGCGCGATCACGCCGACCAGCCCGAACTCCTCGGAGAACACCGCAAAAATAAAGTCCGTGGTGTGTTCGGGCAGAAAATCCAGCCGCGACTGCGTGCTCTGCTGGAAGCCCTTGCCGAACATGCCGCCGGAGCCCACCGCGATCTGCGACTGGATGATGTGCCAACCGTTGCCCAGCGGATCAGATTCGGGATTGAGCAGGGTCAGCACGCGATCGCGCTGGTACTGGTGCAGAAAATGCCAGGCCACCGGAATCATGCCGCCAACGGCCGCCACGATCAGGCCGATGCGCCACCACGCCATGCCCGACAAAAACAGCGCGAACGCGCCAGCGGCCGCGACCAGCAGTGCGGTACCCAAATCGGGCTGCTTGGCGATCAGCGCCACCGGGATCGCTATCAGCAGGCCGACCACCGCGCTGTCTTTCCAGCTCGGCGGCAGCTGGCGCGGATGCAGATACCAGGCGACCATCATCGGCATGGTCAGCTTCAGCAGTTCGGACGGCTGAAAACGCATCACGCCGAGGTTGAGCCAGCGGTTGGCGCCGCGCCCTTCGCCGAGCACCGCCACCACCACAAGAAACGCCGTACTGGCTAGATACAGCCATGGCGTCCAGTTGCGCAGCATGGACGGCGGTATGCGCGAGATCAGCAGCAGCAGCCCGGCGCCGAGCACGAAGCGCGCCGCCTGTCCGCCCACCATGGCCATGCTGCTGTCGCTGGCGCTGTAGAGCGTGACCAAGCCCACGCCGGCCAAAATAAACAGCGCCGCCGCCAGCGGCAGATCGATACGCGGCCGGGTGAGAATGCGGCGAAGAAATCGCTGCATGCGTATCGCCATCGTGTCGATCATGGGCCGTCTCCGCTGCTGGAGCTTTCCGCCGGCATGTCTTCCATGTCTGGATCGACGGTGCTGTTCGGCGCTGGGAGGGACTGCTCAGGTGGTGCGATATCTGGCGGCGCCGTCTTACCCTGTATCACCAACCATGAGTCAAATATCTTTCGTACGATCGGACCTGCATCAGCAGCACCCCAGGCGCCAGACTCAAGCATGGCAACGGCCGCAATTTTCGGATCCTCGGCCGGCGTATATGCCTCGAACCATGCTCGATGGCGCGCCGCGAGATGGGCCGAACTCTTGTTGGTGTCGTAGGCGTCCGAGGTGCGCGAGAAGCGTTCAGCAGTGCCGCTTTTGCCCGCGATTACGTAGGGAAAGCCGGTGAAGATGCCGCCCTTGCTGCCAGTGCCTCCGGTAATCACCGCCCGCATGCCTTGATCGACCACATTCCAGTCCGCGGGTTTCTGGATCAGTGACGGGCCGGTAGGTGGGTTAGCCAGCATTTGCATCTGCGCAACTCCGTTTGCCCGGGTCGCCATCACGACGCGTGGCTGATAGGGCACGCCGTGGCCGGCGAAGGTCGCCACCGCGTGACCCAGCTGCAGCGGCGTCACTTCCCAATAGCCCTGGCCGATGCCGGCAATAACAGTTTCACCGGGAAACCAGCCGAACTTGCTGTGTTTAGACTTCCATTCGCGCGACGGCAGTATGCCTTTGGATTCTCCCGGCAAATCGATGCCCGTCTTGGCGCCGAAGCTGAAACGGCTCATCCAGTCGCTCAGACGATCAATGCCTAGGTCAAGCGCCAGTTTGTAGAAATACGTGTTGGTCGACATTTCGATCGCGCGCACCATGTTGACCGTGCCGTCACCACCACGCGTATCGTCGCGATAGCAGCGCTTCTGGCCCGGCAGGCAGAACTGGCCGGTCGACAATACAGTGTCTTGAGGGCGGCGTACGCCGTACTCGAGTCCGCCGAGCGCAAGGAACGGCTTCACCGTGGATCCGGGTGGGTAGACGCCTTGCAGGGCGCGCACCGTCAGCGGTCGATCCGGCGCGTCGTTCAGAGCCTTGTAGTCAGCCCCGCTGATGCCGTTGACGAACAGATTAGGGTCGTAGGTCGGCACGCTGACCAACGCCAGGACCTGGCCGTTGCGCGGATCGATCGCCACGGCTGCACCGGGTCGGCCATCGAACGCGGCCATGGTGGCCTTCTGCATGCGCACATCGATGCTGAGATAAAGGTTTTCGCCAGGCGTCGGCGGAATGGTCTTCAGCACGCGCTGCGTTTGCCCGTCGGCGTTCACCTCGACCAGCTCGTAGCCCGGCTTGCCGTGCAGCACGTCTTCGTAATAGCGCTCCAGCCCCGTGCGGCCGACGTGGCTGGTGCCCTTATATTCATCGGGATCGAGCCGATCCAGATCATCGGCGTCGATGCGACTGACGTAGCCGACCACGTGCGCGAACAGCGGACCCAGCGGATAGTGTCGCGTCAGATACGGCACCACGGCGACGCTGGGAAAGCGCCAGCGGTTGACCGCAAACCGATCGATTTCGTCTTCGGTCAGATGCAGCTTCAGCGGTACGCTGTCGAAGCGCCGGCTCTGCGCGAGCTGCTTTTTGAAGGCATCGATATCGTCCTGACCGAGCGGCACCACGGTGCCCAACTCGTCCAGCATGGCCTGCATGCTGGGCACTTTTTCCGGTATCACTTCAAGCCGGAACGCCGGAACGTTGTCTGCCAGCAGCACGCCGTTGCGGTCGTAGATCAGCCCACGTGCGGGCGGAATCGCGCGCGGCTTGACGCTGTTGTTAGTCGAGCGCAGGGCGAACTCGTCATGGTGGGTGACCTGCAAAAAGTGGAACCGAGCCACCAGCAGGCCAAAACTCAGCAGAATCAGCAAAAAACCCGCCACTGCGCGGCGCTGGAACAGCGCACTTTCGCCACGGGTATCCTTGAATGATCGCCTGAGCTTCATTGGCGCAGCATCACAGTGACGGCCTCATCGCTGCACATCTCACTGAATCCGCAGGCGTGCGCGCAAATCGTCGAGCAGCAGAAACAGGAATGGCCACAGCAGTGCGCCCACAAACGGCGAAATCCACCAGCTTGCCGGCGGCAGCGGCGCGCCGGACAGCACGCGTACCACCAGCAGCAAGATCCGGTCGTTCAAGAGCAGGGCCAGCACGGCCAACGTTTGCTGCCACATCGGAAAAAAGCGCAGGCGCGAGCGAAAGCGCAGCGCGATAAAGACCAACGCACAGAGGCGCATCGCCTGCTCCCCCAGCACCACGCCGTTGAGCAGATCGGCGACCAGACCGAGCGCAAAAGCCATGCCCAGGGTGACGCGATCCTCCGACTCCAGGCACCAGTACAACAGAATCAGCGCAGGCCAATACGGCTTGAACGGCTCCAGCACGCTGGGTAGCGGCACCAGCATCAGCACAAGCGCGAACGCGAGCGTGCCGATGAACCACCAGCGGCTCAGCCGCTGCTGCCGGCTCACGGTGGCGCTCCGCTGCTGCTAGCCGCAGGCGCGGGCGTCGCCGGCTTTTTGACGAAAGCACCCGACGGGCTGGAGGCCGCGGACGCGGGCGCCGCCTGCACGGGTGGCGCAAGATTCGCGGGTGGGCCCATCGGCGTCGCCGGCGCAGGTGGACCATCCGGCTCGGCCTGATCATGCAGCAGCAGCACATCTTCGCTGCGATCGATGTCCGCCGCCGGATCGGCCTGCGCCATCTGGAACATACCGGTGGGAGACGGCGAGACCGAGCGCACCTCGCCGACCGGAAAACCCGGCGGAAAGCGGCCACCGAGACCGGATGTCAGCAGGTGATCGCCCGCCCGCACGTCGGCCGCCAGCGGGATATTTGGCAGGCTCAACTGGCCACCCTCGGCCGAACCGTAAGCCACCGTGCGCAGGCCCGACCGCTCGATCGTGACGGGAATCGCGTGCGAGGGGTCGGTGATCAGCATGACCACCGAGGTCGTCGGCAACACTTCCTTGATCTGTCCCATCACGCCATGCGCGTCGATCACCGGCTGACCGGGCTTGACGCCATCGCGGGCGCCCACGTTCAAGGTGATCTGATAGCGGTACGCGCCCATGTCCACGCCGACGACGTGCGCGAGTTGCACGTTGAGCTCGAGGCTGTGCTGGGTATCGAGCAGCTGCTTCAGGCGCTCGTTCTGCACCGCAACGGCGCCCATGCGATTAAGCTTCGCGTTGGCCAGCAGCAGGTCTTCGCGCAGGCGCTGGTTCTGCTCGGTCAACCGCTCGCGGTCGGCGAACGCGACGCTGGCGGTGCGAATGCCCACCGCCGGCAGGCCGGCTAGCCGGTATATCGGTTCTATCACGGTCGACGCTGTATATCGAAGACGCCACAGCCAGCTGTTGCGATGGTCGAGCACCATCAGCACCATGGTCAGCGCAAGATAGAAAATCAGGCGCAGCGTGCCGGCCGCATTGCCAGCGAACAGAGGCGAGGATTCGTCGCGCGCGCGCGCCATGGCCGCCCCTGA
>CAIKJM010000634.1 GCA_903827735.1 uncultured Rhodanobacter sp.
CGTCCCGTTCCACGGTCAGGGCATGAACTGCGGTTTCGAGGACACCGTGGTGCTGACCGATCTGCTGGCCGCAGCGCCGAACGACAGTGCCGACGTGTTTGCCGAATTCCAGCGCATCCGTCAGCCCGATGCCAACGCGATTGCGACCATGGCCCTGGAAAACTACGTCGAGATGCGCGACTCGGTCGCCGATGCGCACTACCTGGCCAAGCGCGAACTGGGCGTGCTGCTGGCCGAGCGCGCGCCCGAACACTATATGGCGCGCTATCGCATGGTCACCTTCACCCACCTGCCCTACGCGTACGCGCTCGAACGCGGGCGAGCACAGGATGCGCTGCTGGATGACCTGCTGCACGAATCCAACGATGTCGCCAGCGTCGATCTCGACGCGGCGGTCTCCTTGCTGAAAGCGAACCTGCCGCCGCTGCCGCCGCTGCGCCATGAATGAGGCGCTGCTGCAGGCTTATCGCGATACGGAATATCTGGTGTGCCTGGATCCCGTCGAGTGGACCTGCATCACGATCGATCAGCCATTGACGGATTCTTTGCAGCGAAAGGTCGGTGCCAACGACTGGGGATTTATCACGGCGTGGAATCCCTTGTCCGAGGCGTGCGCCCTGGCGGACAACCTTGCCGCGCAACGCGCGCTTTTTGCCGACCTCACGGCCATACCTGCCGCATCAATGTTTGCGGCCATCGGCATCGGCCGCAGCGGCTGGCACGAGCGCAGCCTGTTCGCGATCGGCGTGGATCAACCGACCCTCGATGTGCTGGGGCGCCGTTACCACCAGCACGCGTATGTCTACGGCAACGGGACGGACCCTGCCCGTTTGCGCGTCCTGTCTGCGTGAGCTGCTGACAGCGCGCCGCATGGACAAGCGACTCGCGCATTGCGGACAATCGAGCGGATGACCGCCGCCCCCACCGCTGCAACCGACAACGTGATCCTGCTCGAAACGCGGGAGCTGGGCTTTTATCGGCAGGACGAGCCGGTATTCGCCTCGTTGAATTTCCGGCTGCGCTCGGGCGAACTGGGCCTGATCGAAGGCGATAACGGCAGCGGCAAAACCACGCTGATGCGCATCCTCGCCGGCCTGCTGCATGTCGACGAAGGCGAGCTCTACTGGCACGGACAGCCGTTGCAGCGCGAGCACTGCGTGGGCGAGGTGCTTTTTCTTGGCCATCAGCTTGGGCTGAAGGCCGACCTCAGCCCGTCGGAGAATTTGCAGGTGGCGGTGGGCCTGCACGGCTACCGGGCGCAGACAACCCTTTCCGCGGCGCTCGCCGAGGTTGGCTTGAGCGGCTACGACGACGAACCGGTACGACGACTCTCCGCCGGCCAGAAAAAGCGCGCAGCGCTGGCGCGACTGGTGCTGCTTCCCGCGACGCTGTGGCTGCTGGATGAGCCCTACGCCAACCTCGACCGCACCGGCATCGCGCTGGTCAATCGGCTGCTGGAAGAGCACCTCGCGCGCGACGGTGCGGCGCTGGTCACCAGCCATGGCGCGGTGAGCTTTCACGGCGGCGAACCACAGCGCATCCGGATGCACGCGTGAGCACTCAGATCATGAGCCGGCCCGGGCTGGCCAACGCTTGCGCGGCCATGCTGCGGCGCGACCTCACTCTGGCCTGGCGCCGACGCGGCGATATCGCCATGCCGGTGCTGTATGCGCTGATCGTCACCATGCTGTTCCCCTTTGCACTGGGGCCGGAAGACACGCTGCTGCAACGAATCGCCGGCGGTGTCGTGCTGGTCACCATCCTGCTGGCGATGCTGCTGGCGCTGGATGCGATGTTTTCCAGCGATATCGAGGACGGTTCGCTGGAGCAGCTGGTGCTGGCGCCGCAGCCGCTGGCGCTGATGCTGGCGGTGAAAATTCTCGCCCACTGGTTGACGACGGCACTGCCGCTTATCGTCATCTCGCCGCTGCTGGCCGGCATGCTGCACCTGCCCACGGCGGTGATGCCGGTGCTGGTGCTCGCGCTGCTGCTGTCGACACCGATGCTGAGCCTGCTCGGCGCGATTCTGGTGGCGCTAACGGCCGGCACGCGGCGCTCTGGTATGCTGCTGGCCCTGATGTTGCTGCCGCTGTGCGTACCGGTCGTGATCTTCGCCGCGGGCGCCGTAGCGGCATCGCAGCAAGGGCTGCCATGGCTGGCACCCATCGCCTGGCTGGGTGCGGCACTGGTGTTGTTGCTGGTGCTGGCACCGCTCGCCTGCGCGGCGGCCCTCCGTATTGCTCTGGACGCTTGAAACGATGTCCAAGTGGATTCCACTGTGGCTGCATAAACTGAGTTCGCCGCCGACGTTCTACCGCTTCGCGGGCGCACTGCGGCCGTGGCTGCTCGCGCTGGCGCTGCTGACCGGTGCCATCGCACTTTACGGCGGTCTGGTGCTGGCGCCGGCGGATTATCAGCAGGGCGACGCGTATCGGATCATCTTCATCCATGTGCCCAGCGCCTGGATGAGCCTGTTCATCTACGGCGTGATGGGTTTCGCCGCGTTCGTGGCGCTGGTCTGGCGGATCAAGCTGGCCGAAGTCGTGGCGATGGAATCGGCACCGATCGGGGCAGCCTTTACCTTCATTACCCTGGTCACCGGCTCGCTCTGGGGCAAGCCGATGTGGGGCACGTGGTGGACCTGGGACGCAAGGCTGACGTCCGAGCTGGTGCTGCTGTTTTTGTATCTGGGCGTGATCGGGTTGTATCACGCGTTCGAGGACCGTCGGCAGGGCGCGCGCGCCGCGGCGTTTCTCGCGCTGATCGGCATCATCAACGTGCCGATCGTGCATTTCTCGGTGAACTGGTGGAACACCTTGCATCAGGGTTCGACGATCCGCCTGCTCGGGCCATCGACCATCGCGCCAGGCATGCTGTGGCCGCTGCTGACGATGATGCTGGCCACGAAGTTCTATTACCTCGCCAGCCTGTTCGGGCGCGTGCGCACTGACCTGCTCGACCTGGAAAGCGGCAAGGACTGGGTCCGCACTATTGCCACCGGGAGCACGCTCCAGTGAATGGCGGTTCGCTGCAGCATTTTTTCGCCATGGGCGGCTACGCCGGCTATCTGTGGCCAGCGTATGCGGTGTTTTTCGTCGTGCTGTTCGTCGACTTTTTGGCACCGCTTCTGCGCCGCCGCCGGCTGCTGCGCGAGCTGCGCGCGCGGCTGGCACGCAAGGCGGCGCGTCAGTCGCGTCAGGCACCCACTCCGACGGAGCCGGCTTGATGCTGGCCCGTCAACGAACGCTGCAAGAGTTGTCATGAACCCCACACGCAAACGCCGACTTATCGTGGTTTTACTCGTCGTTGCCGCAGCCACCGTCGCGGTCGGTCTGGGCGTGTTCGCCCTGCAGCAAAATATGAATTACCTGTTTACCCCGAGCCAGGTCCAGTCCGGCGCCGCATCGAGCCATAAAACATTCCGCCTCGGCGGCATGGTCAAGGCCGGCTCGATTCAGCGCAGCAAGACCTCGCTGCTAGCCACCTTCACCGTGGTCGACGCCGACGGCGCGATGCCGGTGGAATACACCGGCATCCTGCCCGACCTCTTCCGCGACAACCAGTCGGTGATCGCGACCGGGCACATGGACAACGCCCACTTCGTGGCGACAGAAGTGCTGGCCAAGCACGACGAAACCTATATGCCGAAAGAGCTGAAAGACGCCATGGCGAAGGCACACAAGGACAAGCCGATGCCGGAAGGCAGCGACGCGGGCGGCTCACCATGACGCCGGAACTGGGCCAGATTGCACTGATCCTCGCGCTGCTGCTGGCGCTGGCGCAGAGCATTCTGCCGATTGTCGGCGCCTGGAAAAACAACAGCGCGATGATGGCGGTGGCGCGTCCGGCCGCCTTCGGCCAGGGCTTTTTCGTGGTGATGGCGTTTGTGCTGCTGGTCTGGGCGTTTCTGCATTTCGATTTTTCGGTGCAATACGTCGCCGACAATTCCAACCTGGCGCTGCCCTGGTATTACCGCATCACCGCGGTGTGGGGTGCGCACGAAGGTTCGATGCTGCTATGGATTTTCATCCTCAACGTGTGGACGCTGGCGCTGGCGCTTTTCAGCAGGCAGTTGCCCGAGGCCTTTGCGGCACGCGTGCTCGGCGTGCTCGGCATCATCTCGGTCGGCTTTCTCGCCTTTATCCTGTTCACCTCCGATCC
>CAIKJM010000635.1 GCA_903827735.1 uncultured Rhodanobacter sp.
CCTGTTGAAGCGGGATAGCCACACCCCGCAAGTCCCGGTAAAACAAGGTTGTCTAAGCATTGTTGCCGAGGGTGCAATGGGTGTGGCCATCCCGAAGGGGATTGTTGGGCTGCGGGGTCAGGTCGTCAAATCGATTGAGTTGGAAGGGCCTGGCGTGGTGCGAGTGCACTGCCGGCGGGATGCGCGGTATCAGCCTGTGGATGCTCGCACGGGGCATGTCGGGCGGATCAATCGCCGACTGCGGCGGACCGTGTGGGACGTGCCGCTGTTCGGTCACCGGGTGGCACTGGACATCGAGTACCTGGAGATCGCCATCGGTGCGCGCGACCGGCGCGTGGAGCAACTGCCATTTGTGGATGCCGGCGGCCGATACACCAAGCGGCTGGAGGAGTTGATCAGCGCGATGTGCCGACACCTGCCGATCTCGGCGGTGGCGCGCTGGAGCGGTTTGTCGTGGGTGACGGTGAAGGACATGGATCGGCGGCATCTGCAGGCCACGCTGCCAGCGTTGAAGCCGCGCGACCTGACCGGCCTGCGCCACCTGGGCGTCGACGAAGTGGCGCGCGCCAAGGGGCACGACTACGTCACGGTGGTCTATGACCTGGAACGCGGCGGCCTGCTGTGGGTCGGCGACGGCAAGTGCGCTGACAGCCTGGGCTTGTTCCTGGCCGAGCTTTCGCAGGAAACCGCAGCAGGCATCGAAGCGGTGGCCATGGACATGGGCCCGGCGTACCAGGCTGCGGTGCGCGAGCACCTGCCGAACGCGATCATCGTCTTCGACCGCTTCCACGTCATGAAGCTCTACAGCGACCTGATCCGCAATGTCCGCGCCGCTGAATTCAGGAAGGCCGATGCCGACGGCAAGCAAGTCATCAAAGGATCGCTGTACCTGCTGTTGGGCAACCGCCAGCACCTGGATGCTTCCGGCGTGCAGCGCCTGGAAGATCTGATGAGCGCCAACCAGACCCTGGCCACGATCTACACGCTCAAGGAGCAGTTGCAAGCCCTGTGGAGCGCACCGACCGAAGCCGCCATGCAACTTGCCCTGGTGCGGTGGTGCGAACTGGCACGCGCCACCCAGATCCGACGCCTGCACACCTTCGCCAACACCCTGGACAATCACACAAACGGCATCTGCGCCTATGCCCGATTCAAGCTCACCACCGCACGCATCGAAGCCGGCAACGTCGCCATCGGCATGATCCGCAAACGCGCCAGAGGGCTCCTCGACCAGCACTACTTCAAACTGAAAATCCGCCAGACCGCCGTACCGGAACCGCCGCTCGCGCTCTTCCCAAAGGCTAGATCTCTACCTCATGCTTCTGCATAAGAGCCTTGCATTTCGATCAAATAGCCGGTACGGTTTTCGCGACATTTGTAAAAATTCTGCTCGTATATTGCTCTTACCGTTTCGCAAGATCCTACACGTCAGATAAGCCGTCACAGAAAAAACCGCCTGCATTAAAAATGCTCTGGCAGTACTTAGTGTGCTTAGTAGTCGTTGCTATAGTTGCTGGACTTTTTAGCCAAAACATAAATTTTGACGACGAGGATAATCCTCAAGTAA
>CAIKJM010000636.1 GCA_903827735.1 uncultured Rhodanobacter sp.
CCGGCGATCGATGGAGACAATCTCATCGCACCATCTCTCACCGTTTAGCCAAGTGGCTGGATAAGCCATGAATTCCTTTGGGCAATCAAACATGCCGGCCTGGAGCTGCGCGGCGAGTGCCGTCGCGATCGCGAATCTGCTCGAACCACATTTTCAGATTCGGAAAATCGTCCAATACCATGCCTTGCGCCTCATACGGCACGATCCAGGGATAGGCGGCCATATCGGCAATCGTGTAGTCCTTGCCGGCAATATAGGCACGGCCTTCCAGCCGCTTGTCCAGCACACCGTAAAGCCGGCGCGTTTCATTGACGTAGCGGTCAATCGCGTAGGGAATTTTCTCCGGCGCATAGCGGTTGAAGTGATGGTTCTGACCCAGCATGGGGCCCAGTCCACCGACCTGCCAGAACAGCCACTCGGTCACCACGTAGCGTTCGCGCACATCCTTCGGCGAAAACTTGCCGGTCTTTTCGGCCAGGTACTGCAGGATCGCCCCGGATTCGAAGACGCTCAACGGCTCGCCGCCACCCAGCGGATCGGTATCGACGAGGGCGGGCATCCGGTTGTTGGGCGACATCTTCAGGAACGCCGGCGCGAACTGCTCGCCCTTGCCGATATTCACCGGCTTGATCTCGTAAGCCAGCCCGGCTTCTTCCAAAAACATGGTTATCTTGTGACCGTTCGGCGTTGGCCAGTAATACAGTTCGATCATGGGGTGTCCTCGAGCACGCGGTGAGTACGGTAAAGCCAGCGTCTGAATATGGCCCAGCTGCCGATAAGACTTTGCGAAGAAAGGCCCCGCGTGTCGTCAACCCGCCGCCCGTGGCTCGCGTTGGTCGAGGTGTTGCCATCGCTCGGCACACTACCGGAGATATCGCTATGAAGTTTGTCCGTTGTTTCGCCGTGCTCGGCTTCGCCCTCGGCCTCGTCGCCACGAGCGCCGCTAATGCCCAACCTTTTCAGGACACGCCACCTGCCGGAAACAGCGACTCGGCGCACGGGCAGCACGCTATGCCCGACCCGCAGAAGCAGACCGCGCGATTGAGCCGCAAACTGCAGCTGACGCCGGACCAGGCCGCGAAGATCGAGCCCATCCTGGCCAACCGCATGCAGCAGATGCAGCAGATGCGTGGCGACACGTCATCCTCGCCGCGCGATGTGCATCAGAAAATGCGCGCGCTGAAGCAGGACACCGACAGTCAGATCCAGGCCATCCTCACCGACAGCCAGCGCCAGCAGTATCAGCAGATGCAGCAGCAGGCGATGCAAAAGCGCCTCGATCACAAACAGGGTGCACATGCTGCCGGCGGTGGTAGCGACGATGACGGCGGTTAAGTCGAGTCACTGAAGCGTTCGACGGTTCGATGCCTGCAGCCAGCGAAATTTCTTCCTGCAGGCATCGTCGTTTTTTTCCGATGCAGAACGAGCTGAAGATCGCTCCAAGCAGATCATCGCTGCTGTAGCTGCCGGTGATTTCACCCAGCGCCTGCTGCGCCTGGCGAAGCTCTTCGGCGGCCATTTCGCCAGCGCGGCCTTCGCGCAGATGAATGGCGGCGTCATGTAAATGGACGTCTACTTGTTGCAAGGCAAGGACGTGGCGGCGGCGTGCGCTGAAGGCGCCTTCGCCGCTGCCGGCACCGGCAAGCTGCTTCAAGGTCTCGCGCAACGCGTCCAGCCCCACGCCGGTTTTTGCCGAGGCCCATAGCCAGCGGCGGCGTTCGCGTTGCTCGCCATGCGGCGGCGCGCTGTCGAGATCGATCTTGTTAACCAGCACCAGCTGCTCGACGCCTTCGGCCACATCGGCAAGCAACGCGAGATCGGCATCGGCCTGCTTTGCGTCCGTGACCAACAGCGCCACATCGGCCCGTTGCATCTCACCGTGGGCGCGGCGCACGCCCTCACGTTCTACAACATCATCCGTCTCGCGCAGGCCGGCGGTGTCAGCCAGTTCCAGCACGATGCCGTCCAGGCTCAGCTGCTCGCGCAGCACGTCGCGCGTGGTGCCTGCGGCCGCGTTGACGATGGCGCGATCACTGCCGGCGAGCGCGTTCAACAGGCTCGACTTGCCGGCGTTTGGACGTCCAACGATGGCCACGCGCAATCCGTCATTGAGCCGCAAACCGCGGCGCGCCTCGCGCAGCAATTCGGCCAGCTCGGCCTGCACGGTCACCAGCTGGCGATCGATGGCGGGGTCGGCGAGAAAGTCGATCTCCTCTTCCGGAAAATCGATCGCCGCTTCGATATGCACGCGCAGCGCGACCAGCGCCTGCAGCAGGGCATCGACCCTGCGCGAAAACGCGCCTTCCATCGACTGCAGCGCCGCGCGTGCACCAGCGTGCGAGCGCGATGCGATCAGGTCGGCGACGGCTTCGGCCTGCGCCAGATCAAGCTTGCCGTTGAGAAAGGCCCGCTCGGTGAATTCGCCGGGACGCGCCAGCCGCGCGCCCAATGCACATGCGCGACGCAGCAGCAGATCGAGCAATACCGCGCTGCCGTGGCCCTGCAATTCCAGCACGTGTTCGCCGGTGTAAGAGGCCGGAGCCGGGAAATACAGCAGCAGGCCGCGATCGATCAGCTCACCCGCGGCATCGCGGAAGGCGGCGAAATGCGCATAGCGAGGCGTCGGTGCACGACCCAGCAGCGTTTGCGCCATGGTTGGAACGGCAGGTCCGGATACGCGCACCACGCCCACACCGGCCATGCCGGGCGCGCTGGCGATGGCGGCGATGGTCTCACTGGAGTGATCGAGTGTCGGATCGGGTGGGAGCGAAGAAGTCATCGGCATGCACTCTAAACGAAGACAGCCGCGATGGTTTCCCACTCGCGGCTGTCGAGGTGTCGGATGGAAGCTTGCTCAGGCCGCCTTGAGGCCCTCTTCGCGATCCACATGGTGCGTCACCCACCACTGCTGGCCCAGGCCGACAAGGCCATTGATCGCGTAATACAGACACAGGCCCGACGGGTAGAAAGCGAACAGCAGGGTGAACAGCAGCGGCATCACCTTCATCATCCGCGCCTGCGCCGGATCCATGCCGGCCGCCGCCGGATTGAGCCACTGCGTGCCCAGCATCACCAAGGCGTAG
>CAIKJM010000637.1 GCA_903827735.1 uncultured Rhodanobacter sp.
ACTCATGGGGAATACGGGTAACAGAGGGGTCATGACGGATAATGTCTCTGACCCCTTTGATTCTTCAGTGGCCGTAATTTTTGTGGGATAGAGTCGGCTATTGAATTCGTTGGGGCAGGCTGTATGCGGAGTAGTACACATGGCAGTTCTGTGTCACCGGAACTTTTGCAAGTTTGCATACCTAATTGAACGGCCTTCTCTACTGTTGCAGCTGCAGGTGTGTTGTAGCCTTTGTCGCTTACGATCATTGCTGCGCATTCATTGTCATAAGCAATTTCAAATTTACAGGGCGACCCACCTTTTGCTCGACAAGCTTCCATGGCCGCTTTTTGAGCTTCTTCCTTGCTTGATAACCCAGTCACAGCGCCAAGAATTCCGTGTGGCTCATCTGTCGCGATAGCCCCCCAGCGACTTGCCCACCGAGCAGGTGGGGCTTCAGGCAGTTGTGGTGTCGCTTGTTGCGGTGCCGGCTCATCTGAGCGGCTATAACCGCAGACACCGGCTCCATATGCCTCCATGCCAGGAGGGCAAGCTGTTTGGGCATGAGACGTCGCACACAGCAGAAGGCCGAAAAGCAGGCAAGAAAAGAGAATCGATTTCATATCAACCATCCATCGGTCAGCGACGTGTCGGTAAAATCGTGTGCTGCCCAGCGAATACTGGGGTCAGGTTCACTTTTTCAACGAGCAATTGACAGGGAGCGCTTGGCGCTCCGCTCGATACGGGAAAGCCGCTGCAGTTCTTTACCGGGTCCGTGGCGAAGTTCATGGCCTGACTCTACATCAACCTGGCGAGCAACCGCACGCGACTACGATGGTGAACATATACGTCCTCTTCGACGCGATCTGCCGCTCAAACCAGCCCGGCGTGCGAAGGCAAGACCGGTCGACTGCTGAGCTTGCGCGTTGTTTCAGACAGCGGCTGGCCACGGAGAAGCAACTTGGCTTCCTCTCTACCGATTTTTTCAAGCTCGCACTATTTTTGGCATCACTCGACCGTCGGCAGCTTGGCCAGGTTCAACATCACGGTCAGCGGCTCGATCGGGGATTCGACGAATCCATGGTGCAGATAAAACTGCTTGGCGTCCTCCTGGAGGGCATGGCACAGCAAAGCACGGATGCCCAGCTCTTTCGACAGTCGCAGCGAACGCAGCACGGCATCCTTGAGCAGCCCGGCACCAATGCCCTGACCCGCCCAGTCGGCATGCACGGCGAGACGGCCCAGCACCGCTACCGGGATAGGGTCGGGCATGTTGCGGCGCACGCCGCCTGTGGCATACGCATGCGAGACGGCGCCGGCAGCCAGGGCGTAGTAACCGACGACATCGTCGCCGGCACACACCACGTAACAGCGCGAGGCACCGTCGTGCTGGTTGCGCCGGGCGCGCTGCTTGAGCCAATCGTCCAGCGCCGGCTCGGTGCAGCGGAAGTCCGCCAGCCGATGCTGCTCGGCCAGCGGCGTAGGCGCCTGCAGCGTCGGACGCTTCAGGCCTCCCACGGCGCCTGGCGGCGCAGCAGCTTGCGCAGGGCCGCGCCCTGAGCCACCGGGGCATCCAGCAGCGCCTGGAACTGCTTGAAGCGGGTGGCGTCAAGGGTAAACAAGACCTGATCCAGCAGCACCTGCTGCGCCCGCTCGCAGGCTGCTTCCAGCATGAAGTCCGTACGGCTCTTGCCTGCCACCCGTGCAGCATGGTCGATCAGGCTGCGCTGCGGCGCCTTCGCGCGCAGGTTGATGGTGGTTTGACGGGCAGTGGTTGTCATTGTGGCAGTCCTCGCTTGTATACACAGTGTAGGTACAAGGTGCGCCGGACGCCACTATTTTGGTGCGGCGTTGTCGCGCTGCCGGGAATCGAGCGCCGCGATTGAAAAGCCGCCAGGTTTATTTTTCTGAGCCGCCGGACTTTTTTTCGGACACCCGAGCTCATTGCCGCGAAACTCACCGGAACTAAAAACGAAAATCCGCTACCAGCCCTTTGTGACTCAGCTCAGCGATGCGCGCGGTGGCAGCGACCAGTCGATCGGTGTGTTTCCGTGCTCTTCCAGATAGCGATTGGCCGCAGAGAAATGCCCGCAGCCGATAAATCCGCGATGCGCGGACAGCGGCGAGGGATGCACCGACTTCAGCACGCAATGATGCGTGGTATCGATCAGCTGCCCCTTCTTCTGCGCGTACGAGCCCCACAGCAGAAACACGATGCCCTCGCGCTCGCCGTTGAGTGCGTCGATCGCGCGGTCGGTGAAGTCTTCCCAGCCTTTGCCCTGGTGCGCGTTGGCCTGCCCTTCTTCGACGGTGAGCACGCTGTTGAGCAGCAGCACGCCCTGATCGGCCCATGAGGTGAGGCAGCCGTGGTCGGGCCGCGGGATGGCTAGATCGCGCTGGATTTCCTTGAAGATGTTTTCCAGCGACGGCGGCACGCGCACGCCGGGACGCACTGAAAAGCACAGGCCGTGTGCCTGACCGGGGCCGTGATACGGATCCTGCCCAAGTATCACCACGCGTACCTGGTCGAACGGCGTGTGATCGAAGGCGGCAAAAATCTCAGGGCCGGGCGGATAGATTTTTTTGCCGGCCTGCTTTTCGCTGCGCAGAAAAGCGGCGAGCGACTGCATGGTCGGAGTAAGCAGGGCGTCGCCGATGCGCGCCTTCCACGACGGCTCGAGTCTTATCTGATCAAGTTTGGCCT
>CAIKJM010000638.1 GCA_903827735.1 uncultured Rhodanobacter sp.
CAAAAAACCCCGCTTCGGCGGGGTTTTTTGTTGATGCCGCATGAATTGGCATGGCGCAACGTTCGTTCTCTGGAGGCGGCCAAGCTGGCGGCAAAAGCCTTTTGCGAAACTAGTAGAAAAGAGCGGCGGGCGCCGACGGTGGCGACGGTCCCGCAGCATCGTCGCGCACAATGCCGCTGGCCTGCGGCGTATCGATTTTCGGCAGCAGGTTGTCGAGCTTGCCGCTCATGCGCAGCTGGTCGACGCTGGACATCGCCTGGTCGATGCGCTCCTCGTCGCCGGCTTCTGCCGGCGGCGGCGCGCCCGGCGCCTTGGTCAGCGACGCGAGTTGCGGACCGACCAGGGTGGTCAAGGCGAAGTACGGATCATCGTGGATGCCGGCCTGTTCCAGCAACTTGCCGGGTAGCAGCCAAGCAGCGGTATCGGTGCTGACCGACTTGCCGTGGAGATTGTGCGGATCGACCATCAGCCACGTGCCGGCCTGGCTCAGCATGTTCTGGCCGTCGACAAAGCCGGTGGTGCGGTAGCTGTCGGTCAGGCCTGGCAGATGGTCGCCATAGAACAAGACCAGACTCGGGCGGTTGCGTTTGGCCAGCCACGCGACCAGTCGACCCAGCTCGGCGTCGGCGTGGCGCATGTGATAGATGTAGTTCTGAAGCTCGCGTTTGTCGATATCGGCCAAGCCGTTCGGTACGGGAATGGCGTCGCGCTCGTCGGCGTGCGCGGGCTCGACGTCGTAAGGGCCGTGCGCCTCGATGCTGATGGCAAAAATAAACTGCGGCGGCCCGCTGTCCTTCATCTGCGCCATGATTTCGTCGGTCATTGCACTGTCGGCCATGTACTTGCCATCGTTTGCCGCATTGGCGGGAAACGACGACTGCGAGACGAAGCGGTTGAAGCCCAGCGCCTTGAACGCGGTGCTGCGGTTCCAGAAGGTCGGATCGTTGCCGTGCAGCGCGATTGTGTCGTAACCGTGGCCGTTGAGCGTGCGCACCAGGCTGGGCACCGATTTCTTATTCATCTGCAGATACGGGAACTGCAGGTTGTCGAAGTAGCGCAGCGACAGGCCGGTCAGTACCTCGAACTCGGTGCGGATCGTACCGCCACCGAACGTCGGCACATGCAGCGGCCCGCTCATGCCGTGTTCGGCCAGCCGCTTCAGGTTCGGCGTGAACTGGCTGTGCTCGTAGCCGCGCATGATGGTCGGGTCGAAAAACGATTCGCTCTGGATCACCACGATGTCGGGCATATCGTGCCCGGCCGCCGGCGTCTGCATGTATTGCTTCATCGCTGCCGCTGACTGATCGATCAGCTGACTTGCTGCGACGTGATCGGGCTTCTGTTTGTTGCGGCCGTTCTGCAGTTGAAACATGACCAGTGAGCTGATCATTCCCGAGTGCACGCTGGTGGACGCGGCCGACCAGGGCTCCATCCAGAGCACGTGGCCGTTATAGATTCGGCCCCACGTCGACGTGCCGATCAGCAGGCTGACCAGCAAAGCCGCCAGCACGCCGCCGGCCAGCAGCCGTTTGCCACCAGTGCGGCGGGCAAACAGCGGCGGCTCGAAGCGCCAGATCGCTGCTACCAGCGCCACGGCGACCAGCATGCCCAGATACGGCCACGGGCTATGCGGCAGATAGCCGAACAGCAGGTGCGCGCCACCGCGGCGCAGTTGGCCGACCATGCGGAAGTCGTCGGGCAGCAGAGGGGTGCCGAGGTTGGCGACTTTCAGCGAATTCACCGCATAAAAGACGCCCTGCACCAGAAAGGCCAGTCCAAACGACAGCAACAGCCGACGGGTAAACGCCAGCAGCACGCCGGCCAGCAGCAGACCCGCCAAAGCGTTGGCCAGCGCAAAACGTGGCTGGTGCAGCCACTGCGATGGAGCCACGCCCGGTCCACCGTCCAGCAGGCTGGTCAAAACGACGAAGAGGAGGGCCGCAAACAGCACCCAAGCAGCACGCAAAACAAGCGATCGAGCGGGGCGGACTGGCTTGGAGGCAATCAACGGCATGACAGTCCTGCGCTTGCTGACATGGTTTGGACACGGAAATGTAATCGAGCGCAGATGAACCCAGTGTGGGTGACAAAGTGCCGATGCTGAACGGAATTGGAGGTCAGCCGCGCCGGCTGCCGGGCCGGTTTACGAAAAACCGGTAGACCGGGTACCGCCTTTGACCCGTCGACGCCGTTGTGTGCGGCACAATGCGGCGATGTCTGCCGAAGAATCCCCCGCCCTGCGCGCATTGATCGACGATCGTTACCGCGATCTGCTTGCCCGCTGCCGCACCGCCGACCTCCCCGTTCAGCACGACGACGAGGCCACTGCACGCATTCGCCAGACGCTGCTGGCCAGCGACTTCGCCTTTGATGTGTGGTCGCGCCAACCGGAGCTGCTTGCACCGGCGGGACTGGCGCGTCTGTGTGATGCACACGCGGCGAATGTTCGCGTCGATCATTTGAAGCTGCCGGATGACGAGGTAGGCAGTCTGAAGGTGCTGCGCCGCTTTAGACACGCCGAGGCATTGCGCCTGGTATTTCGCGACGTCAATCAGCTCGATGCGTTGCCCGAGACGCTGTCTGCCACGAGCGTGCTCTACGAAGTGCTGCTCGGCGCGGCGCTGGCCTGGTCCGAACGCGCGCTGGCTGCACGCTACGGCCACAGTCGCGATCAGGACGGCGAGCTGCAGCGCATGGTGGTGGTCGGCTTCGGCAAGCTCGGCGGCAGCGAGCTGAATTTTTCGTCCGACATCGATCTGGTGCTGGCCTATCCGCAGGGCGGGCAGAGCGACGGTGCGCGGCCGCTCGACAACAGCGAATACTTCGTGCGGCTGGGGCGCCAGCTGGTGCGCCTGTTGAACGAGCCGACGATGGACGGTATCTGCGCGCGGGTCGACCTGCGCCTGCGCCCGTTTGGCAACGCCGGTCGGCTGGCGCTGTCGTTCGGTGCGATGGAGCAGTATTACCAGAGCGAAGGCCGCGACTGGGAGCGCTACGCCTGGATCAAGGCCCGCCCGGTCGCCGGCGATCGCGCGGCCGGCGAACAGCTGGAGGAGCTGCTTCGGCCGTTCGTCTATCGCAAGTACCTCGATTACACCGCGTTCGCCGGCTTGCGCGAGATGAAAGCGCTGATCGATGCCGAGGTCGTGCGCAAGGATCTGGCCGACAACCTCAAGCTTGGTCCTGGCGGGATCCGCGAGATCGAATTCATCGTGCAGCTAACTCAGCTCATTCGCGGCGGTCGCGAACCGAGCCTGCGCGTGCGCGGCCTGCTGCCTGCGCTGGCCGAGTGCGAAGCACGCGGGCATATTCACGCTGCGCGGGCGAGCCTTTTGCGCGATGCCTACGTGCTGCTGCGCCGCGTGGAGAACCGCGTGCAGATGCTGCGCGATGCGCAGACGCACGATATTCCCGAAGACGATCTGAGCCGCGAACGCATCGCGCTGAGCCTGGGCTATGCCGACTGGCATGCGCTCGATGCGGCGCTAGTCGAGCATCGCGCCAACGTCAGCGAGGAATTCGCCGCCGTACTGATGCCACAAGGTGGCCGCGCGGCCACGGTGCCGGTGCAGGACATGCTGCTGTGGCAAAAGGCCTGCGACGAATCGCTCGATGCGGCCGCGTTGGAGGCTTCCGGTTTCAGCAACGGCGCGGAGCTCGCCGACGCGCTGCTAAAACTGCCGCAGGCGGCCGCCGTGCGAGCCATGTCGGTGCGCTCGCGCGAACAGCTCGATCATCTGATGCCGCAGCTGCTCGATGCGGCGCGACTGAGCGCCGCGCCGGTTCCTTGCCTGCTGCGCCTGTGCCGCTTGATGCAGGCGGTGGCGCGGCGCTCTTCGTATCTGGCGCTGCTGGAAGAGCAGCCCGGCGCGCGCAAGCGGCTGGTGCAGTTGTTCGCCGACAGCGCGTTTCTG
>CAIKJM010000639.1 GCA_903827735.1 uncultured Rhodanobacter sp.
AAAAGCTGCGGCAGATCTTCGATCGTCAGAAAAAACTCGAGCGCGAGCTGGAGTCGCTGCGCAGCAAGTCGGCCGGTTCGGCCATCGCCGATCTTGCGGCAACGGCGACGGACGTCGACGGCATCAAGGTAGTCGCTGCAAGGTTGCAAGGACTCGATGCGAAATCGCTGCGCGACGGTGTGGATCAGCTCAAGCAGCAGCTCGGCGATTGCGTGGTGCTGCTGGCGGGCGCGGCGGATGGTCGCGTCTCGCTGATCGCCGGCGTGCATGGCAACGCGCTTGCGCGCATCAAGGCGGGCGATGTGGTCGCCCATATCGCGGCGCAGATCGGCGGCAAAGGCGGCGGCAGGCCGGACATGGCCCAGGGCGGTGGTGCGGACGCCCCCGAACTGGTTGCCTTGCTGGCGGGGTTGCCAAAGTGGATTTCCAGCCGCTGAAAAGTGTTTGGAAAGGTTGCGCGGTGCCCCGTGTCATCGTTCAGACGCATTGCGCGGGGTACCGGCGCTCGGCTAGTATCAGCCTAATGTGTACGCTACCAAAGCAGCGGTGGAGTCACCGGTCATGACAGCTAACTAACGGGTCAGGGCTGTGAACCGGGAAGGCGGTAGGGCCTTCGATGGATCAATCGTCGAATTGTGGACAGGTGGAGGCTCAGGGGTGAGGCGCCCATCGGTCGACAGGCCCATGACACAAAAAATTATGGAGTAACAATCATGTTGATTCTGACCCGCAGGGTCGGCGAAACCCTGATGATCGGCGACGAGGTGACCGTCACCGTTCTGGGCGTCAAGGGCAATCAGGTGCGCATAGGCATCAATGCTCCGAAGACCGTCGCGGTGCACCGTGAAGAAATTTACCAGCGCATCAAGGGCGAAGGTGCCGAAGACGGCCCCAAGGATGAGGCCGCCGAGCGCTGATTGATCATCAAGCCTTTACCTTGATGACGTCGATCGGTATCCTTGCCGGCTCCACAGCGATGTGGAGAATTATGGAGAGATGCCCGAGTGGCCGAAGGGGCTCCCCTGCTAAGGGAGTATAGGGTCAAAAGCCTTATCGAGGGTTCGAATCCCTCTCTCTCCGCCAAACAGACGACCCGCAGAGATTCTGTCTCTGCGGGTTTTTTGTGCGTGAGTTTGGCGTGCTGGGGTAAAGATATGCAAAGACCTGACTAGGATTGAAAGGGTGTCCGGTCGAGGCGGGCGCTTCTAAAAATTGTTTCCCTGCTGTGTCAGAGCTCTCGAATTCGCGTTGGCCAGGTAAAGATCTGCAAAGTTTTGTCGACCGCGTGGCCTTCGATTTCGGCGTTAGCCGATGGCACGTGAGCATGGTGGAATGTCGCGCACGATGGGTTGTTTCATGTCGCTTGGCTATCAGAGAGCTTTCGTGTCGTCACCTGTCATTTCTTGCAGTGGTTGCGACCCAGCTTTTCACTTCTAATCGGCGCACCGGCGGTCGTGGGGAAGTGGCCAAGGATTTGACAGGAAGTCACCGGTACAAACTGCTCAGTTACCCGGCCGTTTGCACGTCGGCCGGGTATTTTTTGAAAGTATGCACCGACTAAAGCGCGAGTCCTGCCCGGACCATCGCCGCGCGGTCGATGTTTGTCGCTATGCGGCGCAACCTGCATCTCGCCCGTCGGCGGCCCTGGCGAAAGGGAAATGCTGGATGGTGTCTTGCTCCTTTTCGCAGTAGCCTCGCCCTAGCGTCTCGAAGCCTGGGCGAGAAAGCCTATCGATACGCGGTATACATCGTCGTCTCGGCTGATTAGGCGGCAATCGAGAGATTGCACACGTGGGGATCAATGGCAAAAGCGTGGCGGGAAGATTGCCTGGATCGCCTGTCGTCTCAGGCGTCCTCGACGGGAATATTGCGGGAGCTCGCCTTGATCGTCGATCGCCTGGGCTTTGAGTATTGCTCGTACGTGCTGCGGGTTCCTATGCCCATCACCAGCCCTTCGGTGACGTGGTCGAGCACATATCCAAGCCAGTGGCTGGACCATTATTTCGCCCACAATTATCTGGATACCGATCCGCTGATCAAGCAAGCCGCTCGTGAACTGGTGCCCGTCGTCTGGGCCAGCGCAGAGTCAGACGGCAGTCAGCCTGAATTCTGGGAGGAGGCCATGGCTCACGGTGTCCAGCACGGATGGGCACTTGCAACGCACGGCAAACACATGACCACAGGCATGCTGTCTCTTGCCCGCGGCCACGAAAAAATCACTGCGCTGGAGCTTTCCGAAAAAGAGCCGCAGCTGGTTTGGCTATCACAGGTGACGCACGGTCTACTCGGTACAACCGAGACAAAACAGGCACGCGCCGGTGTCGACCACCACCTCTCGCTCCGCGAAATCGAGGTGCTGCGGTGGAGCGCGGAAGGAAAAACTGCCGATGAGATCGGCACGATTCTGTGGATATCCACACGTACGGTGACTTTTCATATCACCAGCACGTTGACCAAACTCGGCGCGACGAACAAGACGCAGGCCGTCACGAAGGCGTTTCTATTCGGCCTCCTTTGAGCGCGTGCATACGACGCGGCAGGACGACGAGGCGTTGTGCGCATCGGTGTCGTGCTCAATTCATGCCTTGGCGCGCTCGAACGGCGTTCGCAGAAATCGCTCAGTCCAAACTTGGAGTCAGGTTGCTGGAGCAGCAGGTATCCCACACGCAGGCTTGAGCAGTCTCGCGAACCCAAGCCATAACGTCAGCGAGCACAGCGCGATGGCGCCAAGCAGCAGAAACGCCGAGCGGTAGCCGAACAGCTCGGCGATGAAACCGCCCAGCGCGGGACTGAGCGCGGCGCCGAGCCCCTGCACCGTCATCACCGCACCTTGGCCCACATTGACGTGGCCGCTGCCTTTGAGCAGTCGCGCGACCAGCGCAGGCACTGCGACGCTTTGCAGGCCGGCGCCGATGCCGTCCAGCGCTTGCACGGGCCAGACGCCCCAGCTCTTGATCACGAGAGCCGCAATGAGTCCCCGCAAGGGCAGTGCGAGAAAGGTGATAAGGATCACCCACCAGTGGCCGCGCGTGCGCATCAGGCGAATGGCCACCATCGAGGTCAAAACCATCACCAGCTGCGCGACCACAATAGTTTTTGCCGTAAAAATGGCTGGATTGCCTTGATGTGCCGCGACGACAGCCAAGCCGTAAAGCGGCAGCATGGCGGCGTTGCCGAGATGGAAAAAGGCCAGCGCACCGGCAAGAATCAGCAGCGGGCGATTGGTGAAAAGCACGCGCAGGCCCGACACGTGTTCTTCGCCGTCGTCATCGCTTTCCAGGCCCCGCGCGTAGCGATCGTTGATCGATTTTCGCGGAATCAGCAGGACGCTGACGATGGCCAGTACGGCGAACAGTCCGGCCAGGAAAAACACTGCACCAAAGCCGAACTTCCAGCCCAGGAAGCCTGAGAGGCTGGCACCGATCACATTGCCCGCATGGTTGGCCACCTGGTTACGCCCGAACTGCCGGTCGAAGCCGCCCTGGCGCACCATGCCCAGCGTGATGCCCGCCAGCGCCGGGCCTAGCGCGGCGCCGGCCACGGCTGTGGCGATCTGTGAGGCGGCTACCATGCCGTACGAGGGCGACACCCAAAGCAGCGCCGATGCCAATACGGTGAAAATGCTGCCGATGACTACGAGTGCACGTTTACTGCGCGTAGCGTCGACCAGCGCGCCAGCCGGCCCCGTCGCGAGCATGCCGGCAATACCGCCGATGGTCATGACCGAGCCAATAGCGCCGGTCCCCCAGCCGCGACCTTGTAAAAAGACGCCGAGAAAAGGGCCAATGCCGGCCTGCACATCCGCCATGAAAAAATTGAGCGACTCCAGCGCGCGCCGGCCGGGAACCTTCGAGGGTGACGGCGCGCTCACCACTTGCGGCCGTATTTATTAGGCCCCAGCTGAGAGCCGAGAATGCCGTGCTCGCGCCAAACATCAACGGCGTGTGCGTCGGTGCCGGGCAGCGCCTGGGATCGCTCCATGGCGGCAGGTGCGGCTCGGAGCGTAAGTACATCGATGCGATCTTCGTCGCTGCCGCCGTCACCGCTCTGCGCACGCACGATGACGCTGTAAGCATCCGGCGTTTTAGGCGCGGGCAATTCGGCAAACCATACGCCGGTTTCGTCGTCGGTCGGACGCATCGGCTCAGGCTGGCCGCCGTTGACGCTGACCGTGGCGGCGCGAACGTCGTCGCCGAAAATTTTCGCGCGCACGACGAGCACATCGGTCGGTATCTGCTGCGGCGACGTGGCGTCGGTGACCAGACGGCGATCCGTGGGGCTGGTGATTAATACGAAAGGCCACGGCGAGCCCAGCGCCTTGAAACGCCAGCTGACCGAGGATCCGTCGACAGCAGCGATGGAAAACCCGGCTTCCCCATTGCCTTCTTCGACCTGCGCCATGGAGCGCGTTGAGGCGTAGATCACCGATCCGTCGTTAAGCAGCTCGTTGTAATGCGTATGCCCGGTATCGACCATGGCAACATGCGCTTTGGCGAATAGACGTCCGATCCGCTCGCCGTGTTCGTGCAGATCACCGGGATACGCGTGCATGAAAACAACCGGCCGGTGCGCAGCGGTGGACGGTTTTTCCAGCTGCTGTTCCAGCCAGCGTAGCTGCGTTTCGCCGAGGCGAAAATCCGGCCCGCCTGATCCGGGCGAAACGATATCCAGAAACACGCAAGATCGCCCGTCGATCGTTACTACCTTCGGCAGCGGCTGGGCGCCATGCATGCGATAGAAAGCGTTCAACGTACCCGGTTCGAAATCGTGATCGCCCGGTATGGCGTGTACCGGCAGATGAATCTCGCCGAGCGCGTCGTCAATGCGTCGATACTGTTCCAGCTTGCCGTTGTTGGCGTTGTCGCCCGGCAGGAAAACGAAATCCACGGTATCGGCGAGATAGCGATTAGCTTCGGCGACCAGCGCCTTGAGCCGTGGAATGCTCAGATAGTCATCCTCGTGGCTGACATGAAGATCGCCGCAGTGCACCCAGGTCAGCATGATCGGTACTCCGCCTCGGTACTCAGCGCGAAGCGCGCGGGCCGTTTAGATGCGCCGTCAGTGCGATGGGAGACCGGTTCCATCGCCGCTTTTGTGCCGCCGAAGTACGTAACCAGATTTGAGTCATTCACTATCACGGTGTTTTCCCTTGCATGGAACCCTGATACGAAATGCCGGCGAATATCTCGCTGACGATGCTGCTACGGCGTCTTTCCACTGCGTCCAGGCCAAAACGGCGCACCCCGGTTTATCGCGGATCCTCAGTGCGGCGCGTGGTGCTTTGGCGGATGAGCTTTCACTGGTTTCTTTTCATCGTGCTTGAGCGGCTTTGGGGGCTTAGTGATGTCGGTCAGAGAGGTTTCGCTCTTACCCATCGCCTTGGCGTCGATGACGCTACCGTACTTGGTGACAAGCTCGTGACCTCGTACGGCAAGCGACGCGCCCACTGTCAGAATCTTGGCGAACGACTCAGCACCGTGTGGCGGAAAACGCACGAGGGCACCGTCCTCCAGGAGCGCTCCGTGTACGTTACCTTTAGGACCGTGCAGCAGTCGGCTAACTACGCCGCAGCGTGTTGTAGCCTCGCCACGCTCGACGGGACTCTTCGGTTTTTCGTGCTTCGGGCCCGGACCGTCATCGACAATGCGTTTACCCCTTGCCGGATCGATGGCTACTGCGACGATTAGATCGCTCGCACGCGTTTTGACACCGTGCACCGTCAGCTTGTCGCCGGGCGACAGCGCCTTGAGCAGCTTCTCGGAAAGATGGGGCGGGCTATGAATCTCGGTGCCATCATCCAACAACAGGCCGTCGACGTCGGCCTTGGGGTTGAGCAAAAACCGGTCAAGCGTGCCGATCGTTTTCGGCAGGTAATCAGGATCGAGCAGGTGCATGGGACAGACTCCGCTGGGACAGTGGGAACCGCATTGGGAGGCGACTGACGAATGTTTGTGAAAACGATCGCCAACCGCCGCCTCTTTTAATGCGGCCACTATGACCTTCAAATTCGCAGAAATTGTGCAGGGACTGTGTGTGACGAGAACGTCGCACCACATTTATCGGCCGGCAAGGTCATGCGCCTTGGAGCATGTGCTCATCAGGGGCTACCAATGCAGGCCGCACGCGTCCTGCTTCACCCTGTTGCGGCTGGCGCGATCGCTGGGGATGTCGAGAAACTCAGGAAGCAGGCGTTGCGCTCGGCGCAGCGCAGGGTGATTTCGACTGGCGTCATCACCACCTCGCTGCGATCGTTTTCACCCACGCCGAGATTGCGCGCAAATCGAGGAAAGGCGCCGCCGGAGACGAGTAGCCGCAAGCGGTGGCCGCGAGGCACCTGCCATGCGACGGGTGACCCTTTGAGCACGGTAGTACGGAAGCTGGCATCCGGCGACGGTGAGGGTCGAAGCCTGACATACGCATCCGTAATGTTGATCGTGCGGCCGCGTGGATCGACATCGCACAAACAGACAAATAGATCGTGATGCGGACTGCTGGATGAGGTGGTCAACGTCACGCAAACATCGCCGATGAGGTCGAGCGCCTGTTCTAGAGCAGGACCGTCAAAGCTCAACACATCATTACGTGCACAGAGCGCACGAACGTCGCCGCGGCCATTGCGGTTTGCCAGCATCGGTCCGGCGAGGCTGGGCGTTGGATCAGTAGGGTTGTAAGTGAATGATCGTAAGCCCGTCTTAATGTGGTCATCGGCAAGTCGGCCGTCAGCGCTCAAAGCCAGTTGCGTTGCCTTGGTATCGGTCGGTGGCCATGCATCTGCCTCGCGCCAGTTGTTCGGCCCGTTGAGCCAGAACTTCACCCGGTCGAGGTCTTTAGCGCGCGCCGGTCTCTCACCTTTGAGATGAATATCGAACCATTCCAGCGCATCACGCAGACTTTCGCCGATCATGCCGATGCTGGAGTGCGTCCACTGGCCAACGGTTATTCGCGCCGTGCATCCATTGACCCTCAGCGCTTGAAAATCGCGCATCTGATAGGCGAACAAGAAGTCCGACCAGCCGGTGACCATGCTGACCGGTGTCTTGATGCGATCTATCGTGCTGGTGAAACGAATCGGCGCCCAGCGCTGGTCTTGCGGGTTGCCCGTCGCCCAGTCGCGCCAGAAATCGACCCGCCTACCTAGTGCGTCGACGTCGATGGTGTGGACCGGCAGCTGAGCGTAGTAACGCTTCAGCGGATCGCCAAACAGTCGCTCGCGGATAGCGTTGCGAAGTCGATGACTGCGTTCCTGATATTCCAATAGATGTGCCCAGACGAGTAGATCCTGCAGCCGAAAGCCGCCGCCGTCGTGGATGGCTTCCTGAAAATCGCTGGTGGTGACGCTCATGGCCATGGCGGAAAGTCGATCGCCCAGTTCGGCCGCTATCGCCCACTGCACTTGGCCCATATAGCTGCCGCCGTAAAGGCCTAAACGGCCGGCAAACCAGGGCTGGTTTTCGATCCAGGCCACCGTGTCGATGCCGTCGGCGGATTCCTGAAAAAAGGGATGGAAACGACCCTCGGAGCCGAACGTGCCGCGGCAGCTTTGGATGACGGTCGCGTATCCGCGGTTGGCAAACGTCTGCGCCATCAGGCCGAAAACGCTGCCGCGGCCGTATGGCGAACGCAGCAGCACCGTCGGCTGGCCCGATGGCTCTGCCGGGAGATAGACGTCGCCGAGTAGGCTCACGCCATCGCGCATTGTCATGCGCACATCGCGATGCCGAACGGCGCGCGATGTGCGTGGCGGCAGTTTCAAAAGGCGATCGAGCAGCATGCGGGTCTCGCGACATTGGGTTACGGCTAGCGTCGCACTCGCGAGGTGTTTTTTACGGCAGCATGGTTTGCCGCGGCGCGGCTCGATCCGCTGTCGCGGACCCGAGCACGGGCCTGGTTGATGGCGTAGGCGTAAGTTCCCAGCAATACCTGGCTGCAGTTGCGCACCATCTTTTCTTCGGAATCGCGGTAACCCGAGAGCAGCCAGGCCGTGCCCGCATTGGTCATTGCACCGACCAGTGCGATGCCGACAATGCGCTGATCGGCGTGATCACCCAGCGCGTTCTGCGTGGTCGGGTCGGCCGAGGCAATGATCTGCTTGGCAAATTCGGACAGGTTGCGCTGATAGGTGGCATCGGTTTCTGCGTTGATGCCCATGACTTCGAGCATCAGCACGCGCGCTGCGCAGGTATCGCGCAAAAAGGCGAAAAATGCGCGCAGGCCCGCGTCGACGCGGTGTTCGAGCCGATCGTCCTGGCTTTCTATCGCGTGCTGCAGGGCCGCGTGCAGGCGCCGCGCGTGGTGTTCATAGGTCGCGCGCAGCAGGTGGTCGGTACTGTCGAAGGCCGCGTAAAAATAGCGGTCGTTCAACTTGGCTTGCTGGCAGATCGAGCGCACGGTGGCCTTGCGAAAGCCGACCGTGCCGAACACCTGGGTGGCCGCCTGGATTAATGCCTGGCGCCGTTCAGCGGCGCGATCCTCGTGCGCGACGCCGCCGTAGGGTCGGCCGGTAGCAGGTGATTCGGCAGCTTTTTTCATACGTCCATTTGACAGCAGAAAAGGCAAAATTTAAAGTGGTGACACGGAACACCACACTTGCGTGGTGGTTGAGGAGGCTTTCAGTGCGGATCTTCAAGGGCAAGGTCGCTGCCATTACCGGCGCGGCATCTGGCATGGGCCGAAGTCTCGCCGTCGAGCTGGCCCGACGTGGCTGCGCTCTGGCGCTCAGCGATCGCAACGCAGCGGGCCTGCAGGAAACCGCTGCGCTGTGCGCGACCCACGCAGTGAAAGTAACGACCCAAACGTTGGACGTATCCGACCGGGCGGCGGTATTCGAGTGGGCTCGCCTGTCGAACGCGGCTCACGGCAAGATCAACCTGATCTTCAACAACGCCGGCGTGGCGCACACTGCCTCGGCCACCACGGCCACCATCGAAGATTTTGAATGGATCATGGGCATCAACTTCTGGGGCGTGGTGCACGGTACGCAGGCGTTTCTGCCCTATCTGCGCGCCTCCGGCGAGGGCCACGTGATTAATTTATCGAGCCTGTTCGGCCTGATGGCGATGCCGACTCAAAGCACCTATAACGCCAGCAAGTTCGCTGTGCGCGGCTACACCGAAGCGCTGCGTATGGAATTAGAACTGGAAGGCGCCCCGGTCAGCGCGACCAGTGTTCACCCCGGCGGCGTGGCCACGAATATCGTGAACTCGTCGCGCATCGACAAGCAGATCGTCGACGCCACCGGACAAGATGAGGAAACCCACCGCCGTCGCGCCAATCGGCTGATCAACGTCACTACGCCGGATGACGCCGCGCTGCAGATTCTCGCCGGGGTGGAGAAAAACGCGCGTCGTGTGCTGGTCGGCAAGGACGCGTGGGTGATGGATAAACTGATTCGCCTGCTGGGCTCAGCGTATCAGGTGCTGGTGCTACGACGTGCGCGCAGCATGCTGGGTAGTCCAGCAAAAAGCACCAGTGCGCCGCCTGCGGGCCATTGAATCCAATGTTTTGTATGGCCGTCCAAATGACGGCAGCGAGCAAACTGTCGCGAGGAGCGATCGCATGACATCGATGAGCGAATTCAAATCATCCGGTGCGCCGGCTAGTACCGAGGTCGACTACGACGTGCTAATCGTGGGTGCCGGGCTATCGGGCATCGCTGCGGCCTACCATTTGCAGGATCGCCTGCCGTCGACGCGCTTCGCCATTCTGGAAAGCCGCACGACCTTGGGCGGTACATGGGATCTGTTTCGCTATCCCGGCGTGCGCTCCGACTCGGACATGTATACGTTGGGCTTCAGCTTTCGCCCGTGGCAGGGTGACAAGGCGATAGCCGAGGGCCAGAACATCCTCGACTATGTGAAGGACACCGCGCGCGAGTTCGGCATCGACAAAAAGATCCGGTTTCAACACAAGATGCTCGGCGCCGACTGGAACTCGGCCACCGCGCGCTGGAGCGTGCTGGTGGAGCGTACGGTGAACGGCCGCCGCGAGCAGGTGCGCTACAGCTGCAGCTTTCTCTATATGTGCAGCGGCTATTACGACTACGACACCGGCCACGCGCCTGAATGGCCCGGCATGAATCAATTCGGTGGGCAGATCGTTCATCCGCAGCACTGGCCGGCCGACCTCGCCTACGCGAACAAGCGCGTGGTGGTAATTGGTAGCGGCGCTACCGCGGTTACGCTAGTGCCGACCATGGCCGAAACGGCCCAGCACGTCACCATGCTGCAGCGCTCGCCGACGTATATCTTCGCGCTGCCGTCGCGCGACGTGATCGCCGACAAGCTGCGTAGCTGGTTCCCCTCTAAGATCGCCCACCGGCTGATCCGTACCAAGAACGTGCTGCTCAGCATGTACCTGTACAACTACGCGCGGCGCAAGCCCGAGGCGGCCAAAAAGGCTATTTTGAAAATGGCGGCCAAGCAGCTGGGCCCCGATTTCGATGTGGGCAAGCATCTGACGCCGCGTTACAAGCCATGGGACCAGCGCTTGTGCGTTATCCCCAATGGCGATCTGTTCAAGGCGATTCGCGCGGGCAAGGCATCCATCGTCACCGACGAAATCGAATCCTTCACCAGCACAGGGCTGCGCCTTCGCAGCGGCGAGCAGCTCGACGCCGACATCATCGTGACCGCCACGGGGCTGAAGTTGAAGCTGCTCGGCGGTGCGACCATCACGGTCGATGGAAAAACGATCCACCTCGGCGACACGGTGTCGTACAAGGGCATGATGTCCAGCGGTGTGCCGAATCTCGCATCGACGTTCGGTTACACCAACGCGTCATGGACGCTGAAGGCCGAGCTGGTGGCGAAGTACGTGTGCCGTTTGATCGAGCACATGAAGGCCGGTGGCTACGACACCTGCGTGCCGGTGCTCGACAGCGCCGACGCCGGCACGCAGCCGGCCGTGGACCTCACCTCCGGTTATATCCAGCGGGCGGCCGCGCAGCTGCCAAAACAGGGTGTGCACAAGCCCTGGATCTACCACCAGAATTACGCGCGCGACCTGGCTGCTTTCCGCTACGGCAAACTTGAGGACGGTGCGATGCGTTTCGAGCGGCGCCGTGTATCGACGAATTCCGCCAGCCGTGAGCCGCGCCAGCCAGCCAAAGCGAGTGCCAGCCTGTGACTATCATTCTTTCCCTCGTTATCTTGGTCATAGTAGTGATCGCGGCATTGGTCGCATTTTCCGCATATATCGCTTCCAAGGTCGAGAAGGCGCTGCCACCACGCGGTCGCTTTATCGACATTGGTGCGGACCGTATTCATTACGTCGAGCAGGGCAGCGGTTCGCCGATCATTCTGGTGCACGGGCTCAGCGGCCAGCTGCTCAACTTCGCCTATCTCGATCTGCAGAAGCTGGCGCGTTCGCACCGGGTGATCATGCTCGACCGTCCAGGTGCGGGCTATTCCAAACGCGGGGAAAGCTCGCCTGCCACCATCGTCAACCAGGCTGCGACCGTTGCCGCATTCATTGAGGCGTTAAAGCTCGACAAGCCGGTACTGGTCGGTCATTCGCTAGGCGGCGCGATTGCGCTGGCCGTTGGCCTGAATCATCCGCAGTCCATTTCACGACTGGCTCTCATTGCGCCGCTGACGCATACGCAGAGCGAACCGCCAGAAGCGTTTCGCGGCCTGATGATTCCATCGCCGCTGATGCGCCGCGCGATCGCCCACACGCTCGCCACGCCGCTGTCCATTCGCAAAGGCCCCGAAGTGTTGGCCTTTGTCTTCGGGCCGGAGCCGGTGCCGAAGGATTTTCGAACCAAGGGCGGCGGGCTGCTTGGGCTTCGCCCGAACAGTTTCTACGCGGCCTCATCCGACATGCTGGCCACAGCCGAAGATCTGCCCGCCATGGAAAGCCGCTACAGCACACTGCAAATGCCGGTCGACGTGTTGTACGGCCGGCAGGATCAGATCCTTGACTACCGCCTGCACGGTGAAGCGCTGATGCAGAAGATTCCGTATGCCACGCTGAAACTGGTGGACGGCGGCGGCCATATGTTGCCGGTTACTGTGCCCGCGCTGACCACCGAATGGCTGTTGTCGGTTGCTGGCGGTTGAACGATCTCGCCTCATCCGTTCCCGGATGAAGCGAAGTGGTTTCATCGCGCAGCGGTATGCGCTGCGGGATTCAGCTCTCTGCTTCGAGGACGGCGAAACCTGCGCCTAGGGTTGTCGTCATCAGTAATCATAGGTTGCACTGAGCCGCACGTAACGAGGCTGCTGCCGCACCACGGCGGAGCCGTAGAGTGGATCGGGCGTACCGGGCGAGATTTGAAAGAACGGGTAGGCGTTGAGGATGGTCTGGCCATTGAACAGATTGAAGACATTCACCGAGAACGCCAGCTTGCCCTCGCCGAAACTCGGCCGGTAGGTTGCACCCACATCCACCTGCTTGTTCCACGGCAGACGATACGTGCCAGGCGGCGACGGCTGGCCACCGCACCAGTGGTAATAGCTGCCGTAGCCATCCGGATCGGTCTGGTTGGGGCCGTAGTAGCCCAGGCAGTTGCGTGGGTTGCCCGATTCAATCTGGATGTTGCCTGAGATCTGCCACTGCGGCGTGAGCTGGTAGTAGCCGAAGATCTTGATCTGATGCGTGTGATCGTTGCTCTGCGCGCCGTTGCTATACGACATCAGCGCCGGGAAATCCCAGTCAATGCTGGTCGACGCGGCCGTTTGTTGAATATCCGAGCGTAGCTGGCCTTCGGTATCTCCGTAGCTGCGTGAAAAAACGTAGTCGATCTTGCCGTACCACGTGCCGTCGAACGGATGCTCCAGAAAGGTTTCCAGGCCGTAATACTGGCGCTTCAGCGGCGGAAAGTCCGCGTCGGCGTTTGTCAGCGTTACGCTGCGGTAGGTGCCGCTGGTATCGGCCACGGTGAACGTATTGGCTCGTCCGGGGTTGATCAGATAGCAGCTGTTGGTCGCGTTAACGTCGTAACCCAACGTGGCGGCCTTGTTCTCGATCGTCGTGACGTCGCAATAGTCGTCGATAGCGTTGCGCAAAATGCGCTGCGTCAGCTTGGCGCCGTAGACCCACTGGTTGCCGATCGTCTTGGTAAAGCCCAGGATGAATTCGTCCTGATACTCCGACTTGATGTTCTGTGCAGTCACCGTTTTCGGATCGGGCAGCACGCCGTAGGTATTGTTGGGCGATACCGCATTGGAAAAAGGCGTAAGCCCGGTAGGCGTGCCATCGGCAGCGATGCCGCTGTAGGTGAAATATTGCTGGGTCGCGACATAAGCGCCAGCGGCGTTCAAGGAGGGGTTGAGCGGCAAACCGAGGTAGTAGCGGCCGGCATTACCGTAAACCTTGAAGCTGGCGTCGCCGTTCACGTCCCAGCTAAAGCCCAGGCGCGGCGCCCACTGCGGCGTGGTCTGACGGATGTATGACTGCGCATCCGCGTTGTAGTCGGTGAACTGATCGTTGCGCAGGCCCAGCGAGAGCAGCCAGCGATCGCTGACCTGCCATTTGTCCTCTATGTACTGCGCGCGCTGGGCGGAGCGCACGCTGGCAATCGAGCTGTTGATGTACTGGATCGCGTAATAGCCGGAGGCGCCGTTTGGATAATTCGCGGGCGCGCCCACGCCCAGATTGGGGATCAGTGGCACCGTCGGCGTCGTGGTGTAGGCGTAATCCCAGTAGTAGCCCGGGCCGGAGGTCTGGCTGCCCTGGTCGATGGCGCGCGAGTTTTGATTGTCGATGCCGAACGAGATGGCGTGCTGGCCAAGCTGGTAGGTCAGGTCGAGGCGCAGATTGTTGCTGATATCGTGGCGATTGCCGTTGTACAGCGACTGCGTGATCTGGCTGTTGCTGATCGGCGTGCCGTTGTTGAAAGCGGGATTCTGGTTCTGCACGTTGCTCAGATAAGTCAGACTGCCGTCGTAACCGCCTGGCGCATCGTAGTTGACGGTTTTCATCTTGCCGTAGGTGGCGGTGAGCGTGAGGCTGTCGGTGATGTAGCTGGTGAACTTGGCCGTATAGACGTCGCCGCCGGTCTTGATGCTGTCGGCATAGTTGATGAAGCTGCTGGGCTTCAGCGCGCTGTAGTCGTAGTTGTACACGCTGCCGTTGGTCTGATTCTTGTTCGAGGCACCCGTGACTTCAAGGATATTGCTGTCGGTAATGTTCCAGTCCAGCTTGCCGTACCATTTGGGCCGCTGATACTGGTAGCGCACGTAGGGTTGCGCATAAGACACATTGTTAACCGTGTCGCCATTCTGAGTCGACGTTTCGGCCGCAAGGAAAAGAAACAGTTTGTCCTTGATCAGCGGGCCACCGACATAGGCATCGTA
>CAIKJM010000640.1 GCA_903827735.1 uncultured Rhodanobacter sp.
AGCCATACCCGGCTCATCGATAATTGAACTCGGGCGAGGACAGCACAAACGTATTCCATTCTGCGGGTGACGCGGCCTTGCTCAGCGCCGTCCGCGTGTTGGACGACAGCGTTGGTTCGATCGTCTGCTGGTACACGGCGTTGTTTATCACCGGCGGATCCACCTGCACTGGCGGCGCGTCGCCGGCCGCAAAAAGCCGGTTTTTACCGCTGCCGATCATATGCGCCACGTCAAAGCGTTTGGCCATCTGTCCCGAACTCGACCAGCTGCTGCCATCCAGCGGCCAGCCGTCCGGGGTGATGCGTCCAAAGACCGGCTCGCCCATCTGGTTGAGCCAGTTCACCAGCGGTTGGGCGTTGCTGATCGGCTTGCCGTCGTAGGCCAGCCGCATAGCGGAAACCAGGAACTGGGTCGGATCTTTGAACTTTCTGGCCTCATTGGCCGAGTTCAAGCTGACGGTCAGCGCTTTGGACAGGAACATCGTGCGCAGTACGGAAGCAATATCGCCGTTGGTGCGCTGGAATGTCTTGGCCATGGCGTCGACCAGTGCAGCCGGTGGTTTGTCGGCGACAAAATATTGCGCGATCTGCTGCGAAACGAAGGTGGCGCAGGCCGGCTGCTGCACGATCAGGTCGACAGCTTGCGCGATTTCGTCGGCGCCGCTGCCCTTGATGGTGTGGCCAAGAAAAACCTTGTCGCTGAAATCGTGCTTGTTGGGGTTGAAGACGAATAGACCGTTGCGCACCGTGCCGGGCGGTTGGCGATGGAAAAATCCTTGATCCGCGCCATTCCCCTTGCCGAGCGCCAGGCCGGCGCCGGTGAGGATCAGCGCCAGCTGCTGCACGTCCTGCTGGCTGTAGCCCGAGCCGACGCCTAGCGTATGCAGCTCCAGCAGCTCGCGCGCGTAGTTCTCGTTGGTCTTGTCCTTGACGTTTTTTGCATTGTCGAGGAATTGCAGCATGGCCGGACTTTCCAGCGTGGCCAGCAGCAGATCCTTGAACTTGCCCAACGCGCGCGGGCGAATCACGTTTTCCTCGTAGTCGGCCGCTCCGATGGCGACGCCGCCTTTGGCCGCATAGACGCTGAAGTGATTGAGCCAGAACCAGACCATCTGCTCCTTCAGCTGGTCAGTGCCGTAAATGGCGCGCAGCAGCTCGGCCTGCTGAGCCTGCGTCGCCAGTTCGCGGCCTTGGATGCGCAGCGCCTTTTTGGCAGCGATCTTGGCATCGCCGTCCGGCATCGCCTGAATGCCCTGGCGGCCATCGCGAAACTGCATGGCGAGTTGGCCAATGGGCGTGTTGATCGCTTGATAGCTCTGAATCATCGAGGCTATCTCGGGCGGCAGCACATTGTCGCGGCGGTCCGCAAGCTGTTCATCCAGGAACCGTACGCGGCCAAGCTTTCGGTAATCTGACAATTCGGCCGAGTCGATACCGAATCCGATCCGCTGCAGCCAGGCGATATCTTCCTTACCGAGCGGTTGTTCGCTCGCCAGCGCGGGTATCGTGGCCACAGCACATAGCGCAGAGGCCGCCAGCGCAGGCAATACCTTGAGTAGTCGATTGCCTGTTTTGGCGACCATGCCAGTACCCACGTGAGATGACGAAAGCGCCGCCGGAAGGCGACTTGTTTCGTAATCAACGTATGACATCGTGGTCGGCTGACGCGCCAACGAAAATAAAACGATTGCGTTGGCTTTGATTCACCTGGAGCTTAGCCAGAACTGCCCAACTGGCCAGTTATTTATCAATGGGAGCGGCGCGCGCTGTAGCACGGCGGAGCCGCGTTAAAACTCGTCGACGAACTCGATGCCCGCTTCCAGCTCGTAGGCCAAGGCTTCGGCGCTGCCGCGCACAGTGTCGGCGACCTCATCGTTCGGCGTATCCACTTCGATGCAGTAGACCTGGCCTTCGCTATCGCTGACCGATTCGCTGGAGCTAGAGTCGTCGCGCATCATCGGTACCAGATCATCGACTTCTTCCACGTGTTCGACGTCATTGATGCCGTGCAGGGCGGCGATGACCGAGTCGGCGCTGGCGCGGCTGCCGATCAGACGAAAACGGACCATGGGCATAGCAAAATTCCTCGGCAAGATTTAGGAGCGGATGCTGGCAAACAGCACGCATACGCGAGGTGATGCCTTCGCTATTGGATACCATGTGCGCTACGCGCGTGTTTGCCTGCGCCGCTCATTTCCTCCGCGCCTTATCACCCGAGCCCGACCATGCCGAAGACCTATGACCGCGATTATTTCGACAAGTGGTATCGCGACCCGAAGCACGCGGTGGCCTCGCCTGCCGAGCTGAAGCGCAAGGTGGCAATGGTGGTGGCGCAGGCGGAGTATTACCTCGGCCGGCCGCTGCGCAACGTACTCGACGTGGGGTGTGGCGAGGCAACCTGGCGCGCGCCCTTGCTGTCGCTGCGGCCGAGTATCGCCTATCGCGGGCTTGATGCCAGCGAATATGCGGTGGCACGTTACGGCCGCAGCCGGAACATCGGGCTGGCGCGCTTTGGGCAGCTTGAACAGCTGCGCTTTGATACGCGCTTCGATCTGATCGTCTGCACCGACGTGCTGCACTATCTGAAGCCGGCGGAAATTCGCGCCGGCCTGGTGGGTATTGGCGAGATGCTTGAGGGCATCGCCTTCCTCGAAGTATTCACCAGCCGGGACGACGTGGCCGGTGATCACCATGGCTTCGTCGCGCGCGCGCCGTCGTGGTATCTGCGCCAGTTCAGTGAAGCTGGCCTGCTGCCCTGCGGCTCGCACTGCTATCTGGGGCCAAGGTTGGAGCGACATATCGCGGCGCTGGAGCGGGCGCAATTGCCAGTTTGATGGACGGGGAACAAAAGCTTGAGCTCGCCGTAATCCGCTCGTTCCGTTCCAAGTTCCCCGTTCCCCGTTCCCGCTTCAACGCTCCTCCATCGTCTTGTCCTTGAACCGACAGAGATCGCGTATCACGCACTGCGGACAGGCCGGCTTGCGCGCCTTGCACACATAGCGGCCGTGCAGGATCAGCCAGTGGTGGGCGTCCATCTTGAACTCGTCCGGAATCACCTTGACCAGCTTGTCTTCAACCGCGCGAACGTCTTTACCGGGCGCCAGGCCGGTGCGATTGGAGACGCGGAAGATATGCGTATCGACCGCCATGGTCGGTTCGCCGAACGCGGTGTTGAGCACGACGTTCGCGGTTTTTCGGCCGACGCCGGGCAGGGCTTCCAGCGCCTCGCGGTCGCGCGGCACGTCGCCATCGTGCTGATCGATCAGCTGCCGGCATAAGGCGATCACGTTCTTTGCTTTGGCGTTGAACAAGCCGATGGTGCTGATGTAGCGCTTCAGCCCGTCTTTGCCCAGATTGAAAATGGCCTGCGGAGTGTTGGCAACCGGATAGAGCTTTTTGGTCGCCTTGTTCACCCCTACATCGGTGGCCTGTGCCGACAGCACCACGGCGACCAGCAGTTCGAATGGCGTGCTGTACGCCAGTTCGGTAGTGGGATGCGGATTGAGTTCGCGCAATCGGGTGAACAGCTCGATGACGTCAGCGCGCTTCATGGTTTATCTGTCATGGTTTGGTGTCGTTTTCCGGGCCTTGGCGCGGGCAAGCGCTTCGAGGACCGGATTGCCTTGCGCAGCGCGCTCGTCCACGGCGGCTTTGTGCGCCGCCAGCTCGGCGTCACGCTGCTGACGCAGTCGTTCCAGTCGGGCTTCCCGTCGCTGAAAATGCTCACGCGCAGCGTTGGCATGTGCTGCGTCGATCTGCGCCGCAGGCATCGGCAGCAAGACGATGCAGTCGACCGGACAAGCGGGCACACAGAGCTCGCAGCCGGTGCAGTCGTCGGCGATGACGGTATGCATCATTTTGGCCGCGCCCACTATGGCATCGACCGGGCAAGCCTGGATGCACTTGGTGCAGCCAATGCAGTCGGCCTCGACGATGCGTGCCAGCGTGCGCGGCTTTTCGACGCCGTGATCCGTGTTTAGCGGCTCGAGCGGCCGATTCAAGAGCGAGGCAAGCTGCTCGATGCCGGCCGCACCACCGGGTGGGCATTGGTTGATGGGTGCTTCGCCGCGCGCTATCGCCTCGGCATACGGCCGGCAGCCGTGGTATCCACATTGCTCACACTGCGTCTGCGGCAGGATCGCATCGATGCGGTCGGCGAGCGTGAGGAGAGGAGATTCGGTGTTCACCGTCGCATTGTAACGACGGGCGACCTGATGCGATGCGTGTATAGCCGCTTGCCTGCCTGTCTATCGGCGGGTTGAATCGCCGAGCGATCGCCGCATGTATTTGGTACACCTTTCGTCAGATCGAGGAATTATCATGAAAATAGGCATCATCGGAGCCGGCCAGATCGGTGGCACGCTGGCTCGACGCCTCACCGAGCTCGGCCATCAGGTATTCATCGCCAATTCGCGCGGAGCGGCGTCGCTGGCCGACGTGGCGGCAAAGATCGGCGCCAAGGCGGTAACCGCGCACGAAGCGGCGCGCGCCGGCGACGTGGTTGTCGTGACGATCCAGCAGTCGCGTATCCCGGAGTTGCCCAAGGATCTCTTTGCCGGCGTGCCCGACAGCGTCGCGGTGATCGACACCGGCAATTACTACCCGCGCGAGCGCGACGGCCGCATCGAAGGTATTGAGGGCGGCCTTATCGAGAGCCGCTGGGTCGAGCAGCAGTTGGGTCGGCCGGTGATCAAGGCGTTCAACAATATCTACGCCAAGAGCCTCGGTGAGAAAGGCACGCCGGAGGGTACGGCCGGACGCGTCGCGCTGCCGGTCGCGGGCGACGAAGCGGCCGCCAAGGCCGCCGTGCTGAAGCTGGTCGAGGAGCTGGGCTTCGATGCCATCGATGCAGGTGGCCTGGATGAGTCGTGGCGCCAGCAGCCCGGCACGCCGGTCTACTGCAAGGACTACGACGCGGCCGGCGTTCGCAAGGCCTTGTCCGAAGCTAGCCGGCAGCGTACGGCGCAGTGGAGCGGCACCGAAAACAGCCCCGGTACGTTTGAGTCACCGGTGTGATTGCGTACTAGCTCCATAAAATAAAGGCCGGCGGCCTCGAAGCAGCCGGCTTTTTATGGAAAGCGATCAGCGGATGGGGCGGCGCGCGACGTGGCCGTTTCATGGGCTGCGCTAGCCGATATGTGCGAGTGACTTAAGCGATCCCTTTCTTACCGAGCGTCGAAACGCCTGACGGGTGATTTCATTCCAGCGGTTTCAACGCCTTGGGCACTGGATACGTTTTGCCGTCGTAACTCAATCGATAAGCCGGTTGATCCTGCTTGCTGATCTTCTGCTGGCAATCGCCGTTCTTGCCCACCGACGCCGTGGTGCTGGAGGACTTTTCGGTCACCAGGATATCGGCGTAGCCATTGTGCGTAGCCGCGTCCATGGCGAGCGTGCGGTGGGTTTCGTCGAACGTCCCCGCGCATTGGGTATCCCATTCACCGCCGTTCTTGCGGGTAACTATCCCGTCAAGCACAGGGCGTAGCCTGTCGTGGTCAACCATATAGAGGGACAGATCCACTTCTCCGAAGGGATCGGGGTGAGAACTCCCCTCGAGGCTGATGCGCAGGCCGAAAGCCGACTGATTCGGCGTGAGTCGATAGCGCGCGGTATCGAACTGGATGTCGGCGATTCGGACGGCGTCGTCATTCATGCGTGCAGGAAGGCGCAGTCTCGACTCGACCTTCAGCGAGTTTCGATCGATCACCAGCAAATCGAGATCGCCCTCGTTGCCGTCGTCATCGATCTTGGTCATCAGTGGCACGGCCACCAGCAGCCGTTCCGGGTACGCGGGCCACGCGCGGCAGATCAGCGCGTGTGGGCCATCTCCTGAAGCATCGGCCGTGGGCAGGGTAATGCTGGCGTCACCCACGCGGAAGCCGTCGGTTGAAGCCTTTGCCCCTGGGTAGGCCTGTTGCACGATGGTGGCTGCCTTGTTGCGGCAGGCGTCTTCAGCGTGCGCGATTGGGGTTCCGAGCAGCAGGGCGGC
>CAIKJM010000641.1 GCA_903827735.1 uncultured Rhodanobacter sp.
CGCACAGCGGCTACCTGGCGATGCTGGCCCCTTTCTTATTGATCCCCAGCGGCATGGGCCTGGGCGTGCCGGCGATGACCACGGCGATCCTGGCCAGCGTCGAAAAAACGTTTTCCGGCACCGCCTCGGCCGTGCTCAACGCCGCGCGGCAGGCCGGCGGCGCCATCGGCGTGGCGGCGTTCGGCGCGCTGGTCACCGGCGGTGATGGCCGCATCGTGCCCGGCATGCATCGGGCCGCCTGGCTTTCGAGTGCGCTGCTCGCCACGGCAGCCGTCGTCGTCTGGTTCGGCATTCGTCGTCAGGTGGCGCGACCAAACGATTCGATCGGCAGCGAGACGCATCTTTGAGAAGACGCTCCTCGCTGGTGGCGGCCTTCAGAGCGGCGGCGAAACCTTCGCTTTCGGCACGGCCGCGGGCAACAAACCGTCGGCCCGAAACATCGCCTTGATGCCGCGCAGCGCCTGGCGGATACGGTCCTGGTTTTCGATCAGGGCGAAGCGGACGTAGTCGTCGCCGTAGTCGCCAAAACCGATGCCCGGCGACACCGATACCTTGGCCTCGGCCAGCAGCTTCTTGGCGAATGACAGCGAATCCATGGCGCCGTACGACGCCGGTATTTTTGCCCAGACGTACATCGACGCCTTCGGCACCTCGACCATCCAACCGATCTCATGCAGGCCCTTGACCAGCACGTCGCGACGCTGCTGATAGTTGGCGGCGATATCGCGCACGCACTGCTGGTCGCCCTCCAGCGCGGCGATGGCGGCGACCTGCAGCGGCGTAAAGGTGCCGTAGTCGTGATAGCTCTTGATCCGCGCCAGCGCGTTGACCAGCTCGGCGTTGCCGACCATGAAACCGATCCGCCAGCCGGCCATGTTGTAGCTCTTGGACAATGTGAAAAACTCCACTGCGATGTCCTTCGCGCCCGGCACCTGCATGATCGACGGGGCCTTCCAGCCGTCGTAGACGATGTCGGCATAGGCCAGGTCGTGCACCACCAGCACGTCGTACTGCTTGGCCAGCGCGACCACGCGTTCGAAGAAATCCAGCTCCACGCACTGCGCGGTGGGATTCGACGGAAAGCCGAGAATCATCATCTTCGGCTTGGGAATGCTCTCGCGAATGCCGCGCTCGAGCTCGGCGAAAAAATCGATGCCCGGCGCCATCGGGATCGAGCGAATCTGCGCGCCGGCAATCACCGCGCCGTAGATGTGGATGGGGTAACTGGGATTGGGCACCAGCACCGTATCGCCGCGGTCCAGCGTCGCCAGCATAAGGTGCGCCAAGCCTTCCTTCGAGCCGATGGTGACGATGGCCTCGCTGTCCGGGTCGATTTCCACGCCGTAGCGCTCGCTGTACCAGCGCGCAATCGCGCGGCGCAGGCGCGGTATGCCCTTGGAGGTCGAATAGCCGTGCGTATCCGGCCGCTGCGCCACCGTGCACAGCTTCTCCACGATATGCGGCGGCGTGGCGCCATCGGGATTGCCCATGCTGAGGTCGACGATGTCCTCGCCGCGGCGACGCGCCGCCATCTTCAGCTCGGCGGTGATGTTGAAGACATATGGGGGAAGGCGTTCGATGCGCTCGAATCGCCTCGATTCAGGGCGTGCCGTGGAAAGGGGTGACACAGAAACGGATGGAGCAACCTGCTCGGTCATGACAGCCTCGTTGTACGTAAGCGCCCGGAACCGTCCGAGCGACGTCGGAGCGTTGCCGACCGCTGGTGTCGGCGCCGCTCCTGGCTCGACGATAATCGGCCGGGGCGTGCGCTGTCGATAGCCCGTGCACGCCAGCTTGACCACGCATGTCGACACTGCCGGCATGAGCCAGCCTTCATCCATCCCCAAAGTCCCCCTTGAAGTCGACCCGATCCTGCGCAGCGCCGTGCGCGCCGCCGGCCTGCGCTACGTCAGCGACGACCAGCCCGGCATCGTGCGCAAGCGTCGCGGCAAGGGCTTTGGTTATCTCGATGCTAAGGGTTTGCGCATTACCGACGAAGAGGTGCTAACGCGCATTCGCGCGCTGGCTATCCCGCCGGCCTACGTCGATGTCTGGATCTGCACCAACCCCAACGGCCACCTGCAGGCCACCGGCCGCGACGCCCGCGCGCGCAAGCAGTACCGTTATCACGAGCGCTGGCGCGAAATGCGCGACCACGGCAAGTTCGACCGCGTGCTCGCCTTCGGCGACGTGCTGCCGAAGCTGCGGCGACGCGTGCGCAGCGACCTCGCACAGCACGGCCTGCCCGAGGAAAAAGTGCTGGCGCTGATCGTGCGGCTGCTCGACGAAACGCTGATCCGCATCGGCAACGATCGCTATGCGCGCGACAACAAAAGCTTCGGCCTGACCACGCTGCGCTCGCGCCATGTGCGGCTGCAGCGCGGGCGGCTGCGCTTCGATTTTCGCGGCAAGAGCGGCCAGCAGCGCGAACTCGAACTGGACGACAAGCGCCTGGCAAAAATCATCCATACCTTGCAACAGCTGCCGGGGCAGCGCCTGTTCCAATATCTGGACGATGAGGGCAAACGCCAGCCGGTGGATTCGGAGATGGTCAACGACTATCTGCGTCACACGACCGGCGGCGAATTCACCGCCAAGGATTTCCGCACCTGGGGCGGCACGGTGCAGGCGGCCGGCGTGCTGGCGCGCACGCCGCTGCCGGAAAAAGGCGGCGATCGCGCGATGCGCTCGGCGCTGGCCGCGGCGATCAAGGAGGTTGCCGCCACGCTGGGCAACACGCCGGCGGTGTGTCGCGCGTCCTACATCCATCCGCTGATCATCGAGGGCTGGCAGGACGGCAGCCTGCAGCGCGTCATCCCGCCCACGGCCGGCCAGCACGCGCGTCAGCTCGAAACGCTGACCCTGCGCTATCTGCGCCGTCGACTGAAAGCCGGCGGCCGTCGCAGCGGATGAGTCGCCAACGCGTAAACTGACGGCCTGTCTCTTGCGGAACGCGCCATGCCTGCTGTTGAAATACTGCTGATCGTTCTCCTCGTCGCCGTGCTGATCGTGCTCGTGCTGCAGGTTCTCGCGCTGCGCCGCGGCCGTGAGGACGCTGGGCTGCATATACGACTGGATGCGCTCAAGGACGACGGCGAACGCCTGCAGCGCACGCTGCGCGAAGAGCAGCGCGCCGGGCGCGACGAGCTGCAGCAGGGTTTCGATCGATTCCGAAGCCACGTTGGCGAACAGCTCGGCGGGATGTCGCAGCAGCAGGCCGAACGGATCGACGGCTTCGCCCTGCGCCTGACCCAACTCACCGAACGCACCGACGCCGGCCTGCAGTCGCTGGCGCAACGGCTGACGGAAGACGCCCGCCGCAGCCGCGAGGAATCGACGCTCACGCTCAACCGCCTGGGCGACCAGCAGCAGCAGCGGCTCGTCGCACTGACCGCCGACATCGAAAAGCGCATGACCGAGGTGCGCACCACGCTGGAAACCAAGCTCGGCGCGATGCAGCAGGACAACGCCGCCAAGCTCGAACAGATGCGCGCCACCGTCGATGAAAAGCTGCAGAGCACGCTGGAAACGCGGCTGGGCCAATCGTTCAAGCTCGTCTCCGAACGACTCGAAGCGGTGCAACGCGGCCTCGGCGAAATGCAGTCGCTCGCCGTTGGCGTGGGCGATCTCAAGCGCGTGCTGGGCAACGTGAAGCGACGCGGCATTCTCGGCGAAGTGCAGCTCGGCGGCCTGCTCGAAGATTTGCTGACCAACGAACAGTACGCCACCAATGTCGCTACGGTACCGGGCAGCAGCGAGCGGGTGGAATACGCCATCCGCATGCCCGGACAGGAAGACGGCGAGAACGTCTACCTGCCGATCGACTCCAAGTTCCCGGTCGAGGATTACCAGCGCCTGCTCGATGCGCAGGATGCAGCCGACGTCGAGGCCGCGGCTTTGGCCGGGCGCGCGCTGGAAGTGCGCGTGCGCGATGAGGCCAAACGCATCAAGTCGAAGTACGTGGCGGCGCCGCACACCACCGATTTCGCCGTGCTGTTTCTGCCCACCGAAGGCCTGTATGCCGAAGTGCTGCGCCGCCCGGGCTTGTTCGAAAGCCTGCAGCGTGACCATCGCGTCATGGTGGCCGGCCCGACCACGCTCAGCGCCCTGCTCAACAGCCTGCAGATGGGCTTTCGCACGCTGGCCATCGCCAAGCGCAGCAGTGAGGTATGGAAGCTGCTGGGCGTGGTGAAAAGCGAGTTCGGCAAGTTCGGTCTGGTGCTGGAAAAAGCCGAGCGTCAGCTCAATACCGTCAGCAAAAGCATCAGCGACGCGGGAAAAAAGACCAAGACGATCGAGCGCAAGTTGCGCGGCGTCGAATCCATCGCCATCGAAGATCCGAGCAAGGTATTCGGCACGCCGTCGCTCGATGTGGCCGACGATCTCGATGCAGAAGCGGATCAAGACATGTGAGCGATTCGCGCCGTTCGATACACCGGCATCATCGCCGACTCGGCCTGCTGGCAACGGAGTTGGACCGGCTGCGCAAGACGTTGCCGCCACGCGAGCGGCTGATCGTTGGCCTGATGCAGGCCGTGCGCGTTGGCGCCGGCGCCACGCTGGGGTATTTCGCGGCGCGCGCGGCGGGGCTGGATCAGGGCTTCTGGGCGGCGATCACCGCGATTTCGGTCACGCAGAACAGTTTTGCGGAGGTGAGAAATTCCTCGCGCGATCAGTTTATCGGCGCCATCTTTGGCGGCCTGCTCGGACTGACCGCCGCCGCCCTGGGCGATGACCACTACCTCTTCTACGTAATCGCCGTCATGTTCGGCACCTTGCTGTGCTGGTTGATCAACCTCGGCGCGGCCGGCCGCGTCAGCAGCGTGACCACCACTATCATTATGCTAGTGCCGCACACCGGTCCGTTCTGGCAGATCGCGCTGCTGCGCCTGGGCGAGGTGATGATCGGCGCGATGGCCGCACTCCTCGTCACCTGGCTGATGGACCGACTGGCGTCCCGGCTGGGCTTCAATGAGCCCAGCCGCTGACGACGGCGCGCGAATGCCCGATGAGTCCCCCCCTGGCCGCCTTCTGCTGATACGGATAGAACCGGCAATCACGCAGCTCGTGCTCGATTTTTTCCAAGGTTAGCCGCCGTGTCATCGCTTACTCACCTTAACCCTCAGAAGGCGGCAGTGAGACATGGAAATCCGCGCGCGACGCTGTCGCCGCGATGCGCACGGCGTTGGGCTCGTCGGTATGTTCGATCCAGGCCAGCGCGTCCTCGCGGCTGCGGCCGTAGCGCATGTGCCGCTCCAGCAGCTGGCGATGACGCTGCGCGGGGTCCACGTCGACGAACCAGACCTCGTCGAGGAATGTCCGTACGCTGCTCCATGCGCCATCATCGAGCAATAGGTAGTTGCCTTCGGTAATGATCAGCGGAACGTTGGGCGGCAGCGCGATCTCGCCAGCGATGGGCTCCTCGATCTCGCGGTGAAACGCGGGCGCATAGACGGTTTCATCAGGCGCCGCCAGCTTTAGGCGCCGCAGCATTGCCACGTAGCCCGCCGCGTCGAACGTATCGGGCGCGCCCTTGCGGACTGTCCTGCCCAGCCGAGCGAGATCGGCATTGGCGAGATGGAAACCATCCATCGGTGCGAGCGCGGCCTGATTGCCCAGCGCGTCGACCAGCGCCTGCGCCAAGGTCGATTTGCCTGCGCCCGGCAGGCCGACGATGCCAAGTATCTGCCGACCACCGCGATCGAGCAGCCCCTGTGCGCGCTGCATGGCTTGTTGCGGAATCATCCAGCGACTCCAATAGAAGAGCGGCGATTTTAAGCGCTACGGCTCGTAAACATGGTGCGATAAGCAGACGTTCTTTTTAGACGACGCCTGCTGCGACGGGTGGTCGCACGGCGGGGCGGGCTAAAACCGACGCCGCCCCGCTACACTCAGCGACTGCTTTGTGACCCATCAAAAGGAATCGCGCATGAGCGACAACGACAAACCCGCGTCGGTGACCCGCGAACAGGCCGAAGACGCCGTGCGCACCCTGCTGCGCTGGGCGGGTGAGGATCCGACCCGCGAAGGCCTGCTCGACACGCCCAAGCGCGTGGTCAAGGCGTATAGCGACTGGTTTGCCGGCTACGCCTCCGACCCCGGCGAGTATCTGAGCCGCACCTTCAAAGAAGTGGCCGGTTACGACGAGATGGTGGTGCTGCGCGATATCGAGTTTGAAAGCCACTGCGAGCATCACATGGCGCCGATCATCGGCCGTGCGCACGTGGGCTATCTGCCGACCAATCGCGTGGTCGGCATCAGCAAGCTGGCGCGCGTGGTCGACGGTTTTGCCAGGCGCTTCCAGGTGCAGGAAAAACTCACCGCGGAAATCGCCAACTGCATCCAGGAAAATCTGCACCCGGCCGGCGTGGCGGTCGTCATCGACGCCAGCCACGAGTGCATGAGCACGCGCGGCGTACACAAGCGCGGCGTGTCGATGATTACCAGCCAGATGCTGGGCTCGTTCCGCGAGGACGCGCGTACGCGTATGGAGTTTCTGCAGTTCATCGGCATCGACCGCGGCGTGCGCTGAGTATTTGCGGCCGTGACGTTGGGACGTCCATCCTTATCACGGCCAGCGCGCGTTGTAGCAGCAGGCCTGCTCCTAGCCGGCGCGATGGCCGTCGCGCAGGACTATCCGCAAACGCCGCGCGAGTATCTGCGGCTGATGGATGCCAACGGCGACGGCAGGATCAGCGAAGCCGAGTACGTCGAGTACATGAGCCGAAGTTTTCTGCGCATGGATACGAACGGCGACGGCATCCTGGAGTCCAGCGAGCTGCCGGGCGGGCGGGGCAGGCCCATTTCGCTGCGCGAGTTCCAGGACAATCTGCGGCGGCAGTTTCACCGGCTCGACCGCAACCACGACGGCTATCTCAGCGCGAAAGAGCTGGCGCAGCCGCCGGGTTGATTGATAGGCGTCGCGCCTAATGCACGCCTCAAGTGGAAATCGCCAGCCGCTCCGATCGATACAGCTGCATGGTCACCAGCACCGCAAGCAGCGCCGCCAGCAGGCTTCCTGCGAGACATGACACGACCTGCATCGGCTCCATGCCGTCACCGCGCAGCAGCTGCATGATGCCCAAGTTCTGGCCTAGCAGCGGCACGGCATACATCCACGGCTCGGCCTTGATCGGCAGAATGGCCAGGACCAGGCTGGGAATAGCGGGAACCAGCATCAGCAGCGACAGGTAGGTCTGCGCCTCGCGATAGCTCTTGGCGAACGCCGCCACCAGCGACTGCAGCGCGGCAAGCAGCAGCAGGATCGGCAGCATCAGCAGCAGTACATGGCTGGCGAAGTGGACGCCGAGATCCAGCTCCATGCCGATCTTCTCCGCCGGTATGAATTGCCCCACTACCGCAAATGCCACTAGCGTGATCAATAGGCTGGCGGTGGAGAACACGCAGATCGCCGCCAGCTTGCCCATAAAGATTTTCCAGCGCGCCACCGGGTTGGCGAACAGCGGCTCCAGCGACTGCCGCTCGCGCTCGCCGGCCGTGAGGTCGATCGCCAGGTACATCCCACCCATGAAAATCGTGATGATGAAAAAGTACGGCAGCATCGCGAACATCAGCACCGCGCGTGACTGCGGCGTGGCCTGGTCGCGTCTAGCCACGACCAGCGGCCACGCGGTGCTGGGTGATAAGCCGCGCGCCACCAGCCGCATCGCGCCCTGCTGGCGCGCATAGCTTTCCACCAGCTGGCTGACCCGCTCGACCGAGGTGTTGGCATCGCGCTGCGAGGAGTCGAAAATCATTTCAACCTGCACCGGCTGGCCCTCGCGCCAGGCTTTGCCGTAGTTCGGTGCAATGCGCAGCACCACGTCGGCGTCCTGCTTGCGCACGGCTTTTTCCGGATCGGCCGGCGCGGCTCCCGGCACCACGCCGCCCGCCTTCAGCGCAGCGATGAGATTGGGCGCGTACTGCGCGCCGATCACCGGCACCGGCAAAGGCCTATCTGCCTTGTCCAGCTCGCGTCCGAGCGAGACGTTGAGCAGCATCACGAACAGGATCGGCCCGAGCAGTGGACCAGTGAGAAACGCGCTGATCATGGTGCGCCGATCGCGCAGATTTTCCCTCACTTCCTTCAGGAAAACCGTCAGAAAAGCGCGGCTGCGGCGAACGGCCATTTTCGATGGCGTATTCATGCGGCCAGCCCTTCTTCGCTGCCGATGATCTTGACGAAGGCATCTTCCAGATTCGCTTCGGCGGTCTGCTCGCGCAGCGCATCGGGGGATTCGTCGGCCACCACGCGACCGTGCGCGATCACCACGATGCGGTCGCACAATGCGGCCACCTCCTGCATGATGTGGCTGGAGAACAGCACACAGCGTCCCTCCTCTCTCAGACGCTGCATGAACTGGCGCAGCGCGCGCGTGGCCATCACGTCGAGACCGTTGGTCGGTTCGTCGAGTATCACGTTGCGCGGATCGTGCACCAACGCACGAGCGATGGCAGTCTTTACCCGCTGCCCCTGCGAGAAGCCTTCCGTGCGGCGATCGCCGATGTCGCCCATCTCGAGCGACTGGATCAACGCTTCGCGACGCGCTTTCAGAAGATCTTCCGGCAGGCCGTGCAGCCGTCCGAAATAATCGATGTTCTCGCGCGCGGTCAGCCGCTTGTAAAGGCCGCGCGCGTCGGGCAACACGCCGAGCTGTCGGCGCACGGCCAAGGCATCGACGCTGGCGTCGATGCCATCGACCAGCACCTGGCCGCGATCCGGCGTCATCAGCG
>CAIKJM010000642.1 GCA_903827735.1 uncultured Rhodanobacter sp.
AATAGCGATAGGACGATTTCTGTTTGTCATGCTTGGCCGGGGTAAATCGAGTGCCCTCGACAAAGTTCATCACCGACACCGGCATATGCCGAAATTTTTCGCAGGCGCGACGCGTGGCCTCCATGTCCTTGCCCTGCAGCTCCGGGTGCGCAGCAAGGGTTTCCTTCGAATAACGCTTCATGAAAGGGAAATCCAGCGCCCACCAGGCCGGCCCCAGCAGCGGCACCCAAATCAGCTGGCTTTTCAAAAAGAAACGCAGAAACGGAATGCGCCGGTTAAAGATTTTCTGCAGCACCGGTATATCGACCCAGCTCTGGTGGTTGCATAGCACCAGATAGTTACCGTTGTAACGCAGCTCATTCAGGCCATCGACCTGCCATCGCGTGCGGGTAAACCAGTCGAACATTGCACTGTTAAAGGCAATCCAGCTCTCCGCAATCAGCACCAGGCCGCGCGACAGCGCCAGCCGGATGCCGCGAATCGGCAGGATCACCTTGAACAGCGTCAGTAGGAACAGCGGCGTGACGTGCACCACGATGTTCAGTGCGAGGAGCAGCATCACCAGCGGTACGCGCATGAAACCAGGAAGCTTTGCGAGCATGAAAGACCAATCGCATGGGGACAAGTTGCTGCAGAGTAGCGCCCCGACGCGACGCCGGGAAACTTTTGTGCGGCCGAGCCCCTACATGAGCAGCTTGCGCACCTTCATCAGCGCCGCGATGAAGCTGTCGATTTCCTCGCGCGTGTTGTAAAACGCAAACGACACGCGCAGCGTGGCCGGCACGTTGAAGAACTGCATCAGCGGATGCGCGCAGTGATGGCCGGAGCGCACGGCCACACCCTGCAGATCGAGCAAGGTGGCCAGATCGGTGGCCTGAGCGCCCTCGATCAAAAACGAGATCACCGCCTCTTTCTCGCTGGCCTCGCCGAACAGGCGCACGCCGGGAATCTCGCGCAGCCGCTCGGTGGCATAGTGCAGCAGATCCTGCTCCTGCGCGTGGATGGCGTCAAAGCCAATCGACTCGTAATAATCGATCGCCGCGCCGAGGCCGATAAAGCCCGCAATATTCGGCGTACCGGCCTCGAACTTGTGTGGCGGCGGCGCAAAGCTGCTTCCGCTGAAGCTCACCTCGCGGATCATCTCGCCACCGCCGAAGAACGGCGGCATCGCCTCGAGATGCTCGCGCTTTGCCCACAGCGCGCCGGTGCCGGTCGGCCCCAGCATTTTGTGGCCGGTGAGCGCGTAGAAATCGCAGCCCAGCGCCTGCACGTCGACCGGCCGATGTGGGACCGCCTGCGAACCATCGACCAGCAGCGGGATACCTCGCTTTTTGCATTCGCGCGCAATCTCGCGCACCGGATTGACCGTGCCCAGCACGTTCGACACGTGCGCTACGCAGGCAAGTTTTACCTCCGGCGTCAGCATGGCGACAAACTGCTCCACGATCAGCTCACCGCGCGGAGTGATCGGAGCTGCCTTCACCGTCGCGCCCGTGCGCGCCGCCATCAGCTGCCACGGCACGATGTTGGCGTGGTGTTCCATCACCGTGGTGAGAATCGCGTCCCCCGCTTTCAGCTGCGGCAGCGCATAGCTGTAAGCCACCAGATTGATCGACTGCGTCGTACCCGACGTGAGGATCAGCTCGTTGCGCGACGTGGCATGGATGAAGCGCGCCAGCTTGTCGCGCGCGCCCTCATATGCCGCTGTCGATTCTTCACCCAGCTGATGCACGGCGCGCGCCACGTTGGCGTTGGTTTCGCGGTAGTGCCGGTTCATCGCCTCTATCACCGCCTGCGGTTTCTGGCTGGTGTTGGCGTTGTCGAAGTACACCAGCGCTTTGCCATCGTGCACGGTGCGAGAGAGCACGGGGAAATCCGCGCGAATGCGCTGGATATCGAACACGGGCTGGGTTTTGGGCTGTGCGTTCATGGGCAGGATGTCGCTTCCTTCAATGCTGTGGCAGCTGCGCGATCAGCAGCTCCGCCAGATGTTCACGCAGCGCGTCGTTCGGCAGATCGTCGAGCACGGCGCGACAGAATGCGGTGGTGAGCAGCGCGCGCGCCTCGTGCAGCGGAATGCCGCGCGAGCGCAGATAAAACAGCGCACGTTCGTCGAGCTGGCCGACCGTTGCGCCATGTGCCGCCTTCACCTCGTCGGCGTAAATTTCCAGTTCGGGCTTGGTGTCGATTTCGGCGTTCGGCGACA
>CAIKJM010000643.1 GCA_903827735.1 uncultured Rhodanobacter sp.
CCTTGGCTGGAGAAGGGCGAGCTGCCCAGTTCGATGGAATTGATGCGGCCGGCAGCGGCCTGTGCCTCCACCTTGCCGCCCAGGCTGGAGGTGTTGCCGCCGAGGATCAGCGTGGCGGCGCCGTCGCCAAAGTTGATGGCGTCGGCCTGTATGCCGTGGGGATTGAAGCCGCCATCGATTTGGCCGTAGTTGGTGACGCTGCCGCCGTGATCCAGTAACACACCCACGCCACCGGCTCCGCCGCTGCTGTTGCCACCTTGGATGATGCCATCGTTGGTGACCGTGGCTGGGCTATTGGTCAACTCAAGGCCCACGCCGCCCGCCAGCGCGCCGCTGCCGCCCTGGATGATAAGGCCGCCGTTGTCCACCGTGCCACTAATGACCGCGCCCGCGCCGCCGATGCCATCTGTGTTGGCATTGCCGCCAATAATACGGCTAGCACCATCCTCGGTGACCAGCGAGGCGGCGATCACGCCCACGCCGCCGTTGTGTACTCCGTTGCCCTCGTCGCCGCCCTTGATGTTGCCCCGGTTGATGACGCTGGCGGTGGTGCCGCCGTCCACGCCGGCAGCGCCGTTGCCGCCGCCGATTGCGGCCGAGTGCATGGGGTCGCCGTCGCCTCTATTGGTGATCACGCTGGCGCCCAGGGCCACGATGCCCGCGCCGCCCAGGCTGCCGCCGGCGCCGTTGCCGCCGATAATGGAGCCGTCGTTGTCGGCCGAGACGCTGATGATCGCGCCCGCGCCGCCGTGGCCGTTGCCGGTGGCGTTGCCGCCCAGAACCTCACAGGACTCTACGCCGGCGCCGTTGACGAGCGTGGCGGCGATGACGCCTGCGCCGCCGTCATGATGATTGAGGCTGCCGCCGTCGCCGCCGGTCAAGATCCCGCCGTTGATGACGTGGGCCGTGGCGCCACCGTCGATGGCGGCGGCGCTGTCGCCGCCCCGAATGGTAGCGACGCCGCCATTGTTGGTGACCGTGCTGGCGCCGCCGGCGACGACGCCCGCGCCGCCGAGGTCGCCGGAACCGCCCACGATGAGACCGGCGTTGGTCAGCGCCGCGCCGTTCTCAAGCACGCCCGCGCCGCCGTCCCCGGAGAAGCCAAGAGCATCGCTGCCGCCGTCGCCGCCCGCGATGATGCCGTCTTGCTGGTTGAGGATGACGATGCCGCTGGGATTGCCGCCATTGATCAGCAGGCCGTAGCCGCCCGCGCCCGCCGTGTTGCCGCTGCCGGTGTCGTCGCCGCCGTTGCCGCCGGTGAGGACGCCTTCAGTGGTCAGCGAGCCGGTGGCGCCGTTCTGCTCCACGCCCGAGCCGCCGCGGGGCTCGCTGTTGTCGCTGACGGTAAAGCCGTTGCCGCCGGTGTAGAAGCCGCCGTCGCCCATCGGGTCGACGATCTGGTTGTCACCCGCCGGAGCAATCAGGCCGGGCTGCGCGGGCGTGGTGGCGGTGCCGTCGTCGCCAGTGTTGCTGCTATCGAAAACGTTGGTCATCGCTCGCTCCCTGAGAATCTGTAACGAGATGTGATGTTCTGGCCGTCCCTGTCTGTTCGCCAGATCGCCGCATGCCCGCGCCCGGCGGTTTTGCCTAGCCTAGCGCAGGAGGGGACGGGGAGTCACCGGCCAGCTGCAGGAAAATGGCGAGTGCCGGCAGGAAAAAAGCTGGCTGGGACCCGTCGGGAATGTTCAGCAGTTCTGTTTCCAGAGTGAAGACGGCGAAAGGGCCATCGTGCGGTGGACAGCTTCACCGCGTAACCCGCAGTTTGCCGAGCCTGAACGACTCCAAAGACGCTCTTCACCGTCCGCTCTAACTGTCCGCGCTTGGCACGTACCAGCCGAAGGGGGGCGTTTGCGATGACTCAAAACGTCAGTAAAACGCTCGGGGAAGCTCAGCCCAAAGTCGACCTTCAGCCTTATCGCTTCAATGAAGAAACGCCTTCGACCTCGCATCGCGAGCAGCAAATGTTCGCACCAGTGATCCTGGATAGAAATTGCGAGTCTCCACGAAAGTCGGGGAGATTCACTTTGCTTCAGTAAACACCCATGTAGTCGCGTTTGCCGATGGGCATGCCGTTGTGACGCAGGATTGAGTACGCCGTGCTGACGTGAAAAAAGAACTGAGGTAGCCCGTAGTTCGCCAGATACGCTTGGCCGCTCAACTTCTTTTCCTTTGTTGTGCCGGGCCGAAGCACAATCTCAATACCTTCCTTACCTTCAAACTGCCCCACGGTCACGCTATCCAGGAAAGCCATGGTTTGTGTCAGCAGAACGTCAAGATCACCAAAGGTCTTTTGATTGCTCTCAAAGACTGGCACATCGACACCTGCAAGCCGCGCAGCAATTCCGCGCGAGAAATCAGCTGCAATCTGCACCTGCTTAACCAGGGGAAACATGTCTGGAAATAGACGCGCTTGGAGGAGCGCATCTGGCTCTATGGCTTTCGCGGCAACATGCGCTTCTGCCTGGACAAGAATAGCTTTCAGAGCCGTCAACATTTGTTTAAAGACTGGAACAGAGTGGGTGTACATCGGATGGTTCATGCGAAGTCCTGGTGGAATTGAGTCGAGGCGAGCCCAAGGTTGTGGGCTCGTGAGGCCAGACGGTTAAATGCCGCCGGTCGCGTGAAGTAGTTGAGCATATTCGCCATCGCCTTAATTATTCAGAGCTGCGAAGCGGCTTTTGCCCAACGACGATGGCATCGTCACGGCCAGCATGGGCGCAGTGATGATGTCACCGACCACATCGTTTTCTGAAGCCTATCAGGCTGCTGACGTACGTCTATATCGAGCGAAGGGACTCGGACGTAATCGGGTTATTTTTGACGGGCACGTCGTGTAGCTATTGATCGCGTGAAGGTCTGAAGAAGTATTCCGAAACAGCATTACCCAGCAGTTTCCCCGTCATACACCAGTCAACGCAATTCCGGCGCCACATTTAGTGTCCAACCACCATTTGTGCGATCGATGCGTATGGCTTTGTTGTATGTAAACTCCCGACGGGTCTGGCTCTTTGGTGAACTCCAATGCTTGTCTGAATTCTTGTACGCGCGTGGGACATGCATGCTGATGCGCTTGGTGATGTGATAGCAGTTAATGATTTGAACGCCAACAGGCATGCGCGATTGGCTGAGGGCATCAAGATATAAATTGCAGAAAGCCAGCGACAACATTGCGGGGCCACTGGACCACCATGCGCCGCCACCCTGTTTGTGCAAGATGTTCTGAGTGACGGCTTTGAGGGCAGCCAGAATCAGCGGGTGATTCGGCGCTGCTGCAATGAAGTTATTGCCAATGGAGCCTAAGTCTTCTTGCAACAGCAGCAAGTCAAGGCCGTTGGTTAACCACGGCTCAATGGAATGGCGGCATTTATCGTCCGCATCGGCATAGATGCCCCCACGCGCATAAAGGTAAGCCAGACGGAACAAATCTGATTTCATCGTCGGCTGTGTTGCGGTTTTGAACGCCCGCAACACATCGGGTTGGCATTCTTTGGCGATGAATGATTCGGCCGCAATTTCGTTGAACACTTCATGCGTAAATCCGCTGCACTGTGTCGTCCACGTTTGCATCAATTCGGTAATGTCTGGCGGTGGATCGTTGTCCCAAAACTGGATCACATGGCGTGGGATGCGGCTGGGTACAGGGCCATGACTGACCGGCTCGTCACCGATGAGCGCTAGACGACTCAGGGTGATCAGCATGGCCATGGAACTGCCGACGTAGTTGGGTTCGTCGAGAAGCGCCAGACCCAGCGCGGGGGGCCGTTCGGCAATCGGCAATTGCAGCGCTGCAGCGAGCGAACGGTTCGCAAAGGGATTGACGCGAAGCTCACGAAGCAGATTATCCAACAGATCCTTGCCCGCGGATTTTCGAATACTGGCAGAACCATGTGACTGACGAAGCTTCTTCAGCGTCGCAAGCGTTTTTGCGCCCTCTTCTGCGTTACCGCTGCTGACATGCAGCAAGGAGAGGTAATGCAGGGCAGGCGCGGGATCAGGTGACAAGCGAAGCCACTCTTGTGCATGGCTGACAGCAGCTTCGAGCTGGTACTGCGACCACGCCAGGTGTGCTTTGCATTCTTCAATCCAGATGCGGTCTTGCAGATATTGATTGGGCATGCGGCTAATTGCGTCCTGTGCCTTGGCGTATTCACCAGCGCGGGTACGCGCCCGTGCCAATATCATCCATAGCTCGCTGCTTTTTGGGTTGTTGGCAAGCAATGGTTTTACTTGCTCTTCTACGCGCTCATATTCTCCGTACTGACTTGCGAAACGGATTTCTCTAATTTGAAATTGGCTTGGATCGGCGACTTGTTGAGTGGCGCGATCAATAGTGCTTTGAGCGTCTTCGCAAAGACCCAATCGCAACTGCACGTCGATCAATGATGAGTACCAAGACACAAACATCGGGTCGATTTCGATGCTGGCTTCAAAGTAGTGCTGAGCCAGCTCGAAGTCATCTTGAAAACTGGCAATTTGACCACGCTGATGGACCAACGGAGCCATGCTTGGATCATAGGGAGCTGTCAGTTCGCCGATCGCTGCAAGGGCTTCCTCAATCCGCCCCAGCTCTCGCAGTTCATTGATGACTGCGAGCTGCACTCCCTGATGTTGCGGGCGTATTGCGCATGCACGCTGAAAGAAATCCAGCGCTTCTTCGCCCTTGCGCTCTCGACGGGCAAGGTGACCTGATTCCAACAAGGCTTCAAAGTAATCGGGCTGCATTTTCAGCGCTTCAATCAAAATCTGTCTTGCTTGTTCAAACTGGCCCAGCTCGCGCAAGATGTAGGCGATATTCAGTGAAAGAGATCGGGTCTGTGGCCGCAGTGCAAATGCCCGCCGGAAAAAATCGAGGGCCTCGTCGGCTCGTCGCTGACGATTAGCGAGATGTCCTGATTCAACCAAGGCGTCGAATTGATCCGCGCTTGATGCCAGGATGCGTTCCAGAGCTGCCTTGCATTCGTCCAGACGACCCAGATTGCGTAGACAGGATGCAATCGTGCAGGGCAACGAGGCATTGGAAGGATTGATGGCAAGAGCTTTTTGGAAATGTTCGATAGCCTCGTTATAACGAGACTGTTGCCGGGCCATCTGCCCAAGTTCCGTTCGCGCGTTGAAGTGATTGGGCTTGGCTTTGAGCAAGTCTTCGAGAAGGACGCGAGCTTCATCAAAGCGGTGGAGCTCGCGCAGACACCCAGCAATTTTAATCGGCAACCATTCGTTGTTTAATCCGAGCGATTCTGCTTTTCGCAGGGTGGCGAGTGCTTCCTCGTAGCGCCCCTGAGGACGTAACAGGTTTACCCATTCGAGCACTGCATCGAAATGATCTGGCTTGCTCGCCAGTAGCTGAGAGAGCAGCGTCTGGGCTTCGTCAACGCGTCCGGATTCGCGCAGGCATGCGGCAATTCCACACGGCAGCCATTCATTCTCTGGTCGAACAGCAAGCGCGCGTTCAAAGAACGCTATTGCGTCGGCGAAACGAGCCTGCTGACGGGCGATGCGCCCGCTTTCAAGAAGGGCGCCGAAATGGTTCGGCTGTGTGGACAGGAGCGCATTTAGGGTTGTTTTAGCTTCATCAAGCCTTCCCAGTTCACGCAAATGGCTCGCAATATAAACAGGGAGGGTGTCATGCAGAGGACGTACCGCAAGCGCCTGCCTGAAGTGGTTCACAGCGTCAGCATGCGCGCGCTGGCGGGCTGCAAGGTGAGCCATTTCGACCAAAGCATCGAAATACTCGGGCGTACTATCGAGGATCGTTTGTAGTGCTACCTTCGATTCCTCGTAGTGACCTAGCTCCCGAAGTGCGACAGCCGCACCCACTGGGGCCCACTGGTGCTGGGGCTGTATCAGCTGTGCTTGCTGATAGTGTTTCAAGGCATCCTCAAACCGACGCTGCTGGCGCGCAACATGACCGGCTTCAATCACAACACCAAAGTGAGCGGGTTGTTCAATCAGCAAAGCTTCAATCTGTGCCCGCGCCTCTTCGAGACGTTCGGACAAACGCAGAATAACCACCAGTTCCAAGCGGAGACCCAAATTACCTGGCGAAATTTCCAAGCCTTGCCAGATGCATGCGAATGCTTGGTCCCACTGGGCAGCAGACCGGGCTTTGCGCCCCTGCGCAAGGCAATCCTCGGCACTGCTGCAAACAGGAGCTGTCACGTCAGCCATTTTGCAGCGCGATCAAATCATGTACGTTTTTAAGCGAATTAAATCTCATTAATTGGCCTTAGCATTGTGAGCAGAATTAGGCCTGTTCCTATTTCCAAACGTAGATCCCACGAGATCCCGACTGACCCTAATACGACACAAGTATCCAAGGCGTTGCATGTCTCCTACCGCCAAGATCGTATGCGTTACCACAACCGACCTAACTAAGCGCTGGTTAAGCCGAGTTTCATTGTGAGAGTCAGGCCCAGCGAAATCCTGAGAAAACTCCGAGCATCCGTAAATAAATAATTGACCTGCCGGTGGATTACCCTCGCTTTTATACTCTCCGAGGCTATAACAGCGCTAACCAATCTTTCCTGACTCTTCAAAAGCACATCTCGCGCCTGATTAAGCCCCTGCGCCTTCTCCTTGATCAGGTTTGGGATAACCTCAGGGAGACTCGTGTATTTGTCAGGATGTAGCGACGTCAGCCCGCGTTCATTAGCAGGTGGCTAACAACAGAGAAGCCAGCAAGCGCGAAGAACTCGCGAACAAC
>CAIKJM010000644.1 GCA_903827735.1 uncultured Rhodanobacter sp.
GGGAAGCGATCGGCGATCTTGTCGCCGGTGTAGTTGGCCACCCAGCCCTCCGGCGTGATGAACAGGCGGATCGCCTTGAATTGCGGCTGCGGGCCCATGTCGAACCAGTGGCGCACCATCGACGGCACCGAGATCAGGTCGCCGCGCGTGCACAGCACGCCGTGGACGCGACCACCCTGACGGATGTAGAACAGGGACTCGCCTTCGACGAAGAAGCGCACTTCGAACTCGTCGTGGGTGTGCTCGCTCAGGAACTTCTGGCGCAGCGCTTCTTTCTGAGGGTTGTCCGGCTGCAGGCCGATGACGTCGACGGACTTGAAGCCGTACTGGTTCATCAGGCGGTTGACCGATGTGCGATAGGCCTCGATCACCTCGTCCTGGGTGGCGTGCGCGTCCAGCGGCTTGCTCGCCTCCCAGCGCTCGAACTGCACGCCGATCTTTTCCAGATGGGTGCGGATGTCCTCGAAATCGGTGTACGTGGCGACCGGCTTGCCGGACTCCTCGTAAATACGCAGTTCACTCATAAGATTTACCTCCCACTCCATAACTCGCATTCCAGCATGAATTCCAGCGCTTCGACGCGGTGCCGCGCCTGCGCCACGTTATCGCCCCAGGCGTAAAGCCCGTGGCCGGCGATTAAATACGCCGGTACTTTCATCTCCTCCTTCATATGGGCTTCGACCCGGGCGCTCAAGCGCGCGATGTCCTGGTCGTTCCCGAATACCGGTATTCCGATCTGTGCAGCGGGATCGGGAAAACCGGGTAACAACTTCATCAATTCGTAGCCGGTCAGGACAATGCGGTCGAGCCGGCGCGACAGGACGGTGTTGGCGATGCTGTGCACGTGCAGCACCGCGCCGATGGACGGGTCATGGCGGTAAAGCTGCGTGTGCAAGCCGGTCTCGTACGACGACTTGCGCCCGGCTTCCAGGGGCCGGCCGTCCATGTCGGCCACCAGGAAATCGGCCCGCTTCAGTTCGCCCTTGTGGACGCCGGAAGCGGTGATCAGCATGCGCTCAGACGACAAACGGGCCGAAAAGTTTCCCCCCGTGGCGGGAACCCAGCCGCGGCGGTGAAACAGGGCGCCGGCATCGATCATGGCCTGCGCCAGCGTGTCCTGCTGGAGAGTTCCGGAATCCATCATACAATCCTGTATAGCGGGATGAACACTAGCGGCCAAGCCTACTCCTCCGCAATGACTATTTTTAGAACAAATAGTGAAGATGGCGCTTAACACTTCGCCAGGAGAGCCTTTGATTCCTGACGCCGCGTTCAACTTGGGGGAAGCATCGAAAAGCAAAAAACCCGCCAAAGGCGGGCTTTTGCGCTGCCGCAAAACGGCTGCGGCCTACTTGATCTTGGCTTCCTTGAACACGACATGCTTGCGCACGATCGGGTCGTACTTCTTGAACTCGAACTTGTCGGGCGTGTTCTTCTTGTTCTTGGTCGTGGTGTAGAAGAAACCGGTGTCGGCGGTCGACAGCAGCTTGATCTTCTCGCGTTCTTTTTTCTTGGCCATGGTGCGCTCCTATCAGACCTTATCGCCGCGGGCGCGCATTTCTGCGACCACGACTTCAAGGCCCTTCTTGTCGATGATGCGCATGCCGTTGGCGGAAACGCGCAGGCTCACGAAGCGCTGCTCGGTCTCGAGCCAGAAGCGATGCGTGTGCAGATTGGGCAGGAAGCGGCGACGACGCTTGTTGTTGGCATGAGACACCGTGTTACCAACAATCGGCTTCTTACCGGTGACTTGGCAGACTCTGGACATGGGAGGACCCGGGAACGCTTTCCGCAAAAGGGCGCAGATCATAGCTTCCCGGCCGCCGGGAAGCAACCATTTGTTGCTGCAAATTTAGTGTGGTGCGGGGCGGATCCGTTTCGACGCGACGAGTCCGGCGATGATTTTCCCGGCTTCAGCGGCGTATTTCCAGCGACTTTGCGGAGCA
>CAIKJM010000645.1 GCA_903827735.1 uncultured Rhodanobacter sp.
ACGGTCGATGTAGATGGCGTGCCGCTGATTGTCAACGACAAGAGCCTGGCTCTGGTGGAAGGCACGGTGATCGATTTCCAACGCCAGGGGCTCAACGCGAGCTTCGTCTTCCACAACCCCAATGCCACCGGCGAGTGCGGTTGCGGCGAAAGTTTTACGGTGGGGTAGACAGAACAGGGGCGACAGACGAGGGGCGAGCATGGTCGTCTCACCTGCAGTCTTCGCGCCATTCGGTCTTTGCGCCCTCGCGACTCGTCCCTCAGCCCTTGCGCACCAACAACTTGCGCGATCTCCCGCCGACACCGTACAATTCCGCTTCTGTCCGGGCCTCACGCGTCCGTGCGGACACTTGCCTCACCGCAACGGCGGGAGGCTGCAAGGCCATTAGGCCGCATCCATAAGGAGTCAAACCCCAATGACCCTGCGTCATTACGAAATCGTGTTTCTGGTCCACCCTGATCAGAGCGAGCAGGTTCCGGCGATGATCGAGCGCTACAAGGCGCTGGTCGAGACCGACGGTGGCAAACTGCACCGCCTGGAGGACTGGGGCCGTCGTCAGCTGGCCTATCCGATCGCGAATCTGGCCAAGGCCCATTACGTGATGCTCAACATCGAAGTGAGCCAGAACGCGCTGAACGAGCTGGAGTCGGGTTTCCGCTTCAACGATGCCGTGCTTCGCCACCTGGTGGTGCGGCGCGACGAGGCCGATACCGAGCCGTCCTTCATCATCAAGAGCAAAGAGAAAGATGATGCCAAGTCCTCGCGTCGCCGCGATGACGACGATGGCGGTCTCGACCGCGACAACGATCGCGACAGCGACGACTGATAGGAGCTCAAGACCATGTCCAAGTTTTTCCGCCGCCGCAAGTTCTGCCGCTTCACTGCCGAAGACGTCAAAGAGATCGACTACAAGGATCTCAATACGCTGCGTCAGTACGTGACCGAGAATGGCAAGATCGTGCCCAGCCGCATCACCGGAACCAAGGCGCGCTATCAGCGTCAGCTGGCCACGGCGATCAAGCGCGCGCGCTTCCTCTCGCTGCTGCCGTACACCGACAACCACGACGTCTGATCGTGTCGGCGGGCGACCTTCGGGCCGCCTGCCATCGGTTTCGCCCGGCTATGTCCGGGCGGGACCTTCAGATATTTCGGACAGCCGTCCACGGCTGCGTCGGGCCACACCGGCGCTAACGAATAGGGATACACCATGGAACTCATTCTTCTGCAGAAAGTGCGCAACCTCGGCACGCTTGGCGACAAGGTCGTCGTGAAGCCGGGCTACGGCCGTAACTTCCTCCTGCCGCAGGGCAAGGCCGTTCGCGTCAACGCCGCCAATCTGGCTGCATTTGAGCAGCGTCGCGCCGAGTACGAAGCCAAGGCGGACAGCCTGCTGGCCGATGCGCAGGCGCGCCAGACCAAGTTGGCCGATGCCTCCGTTACCATTTCGGCGCATGCCAGTGCCGAAGGCAAGCTGTTCGGTTCGGTCGGTCCGCGCGATATCGCCGAGGCGCTCACGGCTGCCGGCTTCACGGTGAACAAGAACGAAGTGATTCTGGGCGAAGGCCCGCTGCGTAACACCGGCGAGTACGACGTTGCCGTGCACCTGCACGCGGACATCCACACCACCGTCAAGGTGATCGTGGTCGGCGAAAAGTAAGCTCGAGTGCTTGCTTCGATGCCATGAGACGGGCGCCTTCGGGCGCCCGTTTTCTTTGGCGCATATGCCCACTGGATCGCGGTGCTTTGGTCGTCTTCGTCCACTTCTATCCACAGCAACGCACAGCTTATCCACAGAGTTATTGTCTCGGCGGCTGAGATGACGCCGCGTATGATGATGGTCAGAGCTGCGATGCCTTCGGCGTCGGCGCCGGCTCTTTTTTCTGTGAGGTAAATCCATGTCCTTCGTGCCCGACCGCAAGTCTTCTTCCTCGGCGATCGAGGCGCTGCGCGTGCCGCCCCATTCGATCGACGCGGAACAGGCCGTGCTGGGCGGCCTCATGCTGGCGCCCGATGCGCTGGACAAGGTGGCCGACAAACTCTCCGAGCTGGATTTTTACCGCAAGGATCATCGGCTGATCTGGCGCGCCATCAACGAGCTGGCCAACAAGGGCATGCCGTGCGACGCGGTGACCCTGGGGGACTGGTTCGAAAGCAACGGCCTGGCCGAGATGGTTGGCGGCGCGGGTTATCTGATCGAACTGGCCAACAGCACGCCCAGTGCGGCCAACATCACCGCGTATGCCGGTATCGTGCGCGAAAAGTCGGTGATGCGTCAGCTGATCGACGCGGGTACGTCGATCACCGAAGACGGCTATCGCCCGGAAGGCAAGAGCATGCAGGAGGTGCTGGAGAGCGCCGAGCAGCGGGTGTTCCACATTGCCGAATCCGGCGCGCGCGGCAAGAAGGATTCCGTTTCCATGCGTGAGGCGGTGAAGGATGCATTCCGCCTCCTGACCGAGCGTTACGAGAACCGCGGCCAGCTCACCGGCATCACCACCGGTTTCACCGATCTGGACAACCTCACCTCCGGCCTGCAGCCGTCGGATTTGATCATCGTGGCGGCGCGCCCCTCGATGGGCAAGACCGCCTTTGCGCTGAACATTGCCGAGACCGCGGCCATTCGCAGTAAGAAGGCGGTGGTGGTGTTCTCGATGGAAATGTCCGCCTCGCAGCTGGCGTTTCGCCTGATTTCGTCGGTCGGGCGCATCCACCAGCAGCATCTGCGCAACGGCGACCTGCAGGAGGAAGACTGGCCGCGCGTTTCCAACGCGATCCAGATCCTGTCCGAGGCGAAAATCTTCATCGACGACACGCCCAGCCTGTCGCCGGTCGAGCTGCGCTCGCGTGCGCGTCGACTGCACCGCGAGCACGGCGGCCTGGGTTTGATCGTGATCGATTACCTGCAGCTGATGCAGGTGCCCGGCAACAAGGAGAATCGCGCCACCGAAATTTCAGAAATTTCGCGTTCACTCAAGGGCCTGGCCAAGGAGTTGAACGTGCCCGTGATCGCACTCTCTCAGTTGAACCGCTCGCTCGAGCAGCGCGCCGACAAGCGGCCGATGATGTCCGATCTGCGTGAATCCGGCGCTATCGAGCAGGACGCGGACGTGATCATGTTTATCTACCGCGACGATTACTACAACAAGGAATCGCCGGACAAGGGCATGGCCGAAATCATCATCGGCAAGCAGCGTAACGGCCCCACCGACACCTGCAAGCTGACCTTCCTCGGCCACTACACCAAGTTCGAGAACTACGCCTCCGATTCGTTTGGCGGGACGTTCGATTGAGAGCGGGCGACCACTCGCAGAAGCCATGAGCCGCACCACCGTCGCCACCATCCATCTCGGCGCGCTGCGCCACAACCTGGCGCGGCTGAAGGCGATCGCTGCGCCGGCGAAAGTGATGGCCGTGGTCAAAGCCGACGCTTACGGCCACGGGCTGGAGCGCGTGGCGCGCGCGCTGGCCGCCGACGCCGACATGTTTGCGGTGGCGGCGATCGGCGATGGGCTGCGGCTGCGCGCGGCAGGGCACCATCAGCGCATCGTGGTGCTGTCCGGCCCCGATAACGCCAGCGACATTACCGAGATGCAGCGGCTGATGCTGGAGGCGGCGATTCATCACGAATCGCAGCTGCAATGGTTGGCGCACACCACGCCCGAGCGCGGCAAGCTGCGCGTGTGGCTGAAGATCGACAGCGGCATGCACCGGCTGGGCTTTGCGCCCGAGCGCGTGGCCGAGGTGCATGGGCGGCTGCTGGCCATGCCGGGCGTCGATCCCGAGATCGGTCTGATGACGCACTTCTCCGAGTCAGAAGTCACCGATGGCGGGCAGACGCCGCTGCAGATAGCGCGTTTTACTGCGGCGACCCAGGGTCTTCCCGGTCCACGATCGTTGTCCAACTCGGCCGCCGCGATCGCCTGGCCCGACGCGCGCGCCGACTGGGTGCGCACCGGCGGTTTGCTCTATGGCCTGTCCGTGGTGGACGGCAAGACCGGCGCGGATTTCGGCTTTCGTCCGGCGATGAGCCTGAGTACGCGGCTGATCGCGATCAATCCGATCAAGCGCGGCGAACGGATCGGCTACAACGGCACCTGGACTTGCCCCGAAGACATGAATGTCGGCGTGGCCGCCGTCGGATACGGTGACGGATATCCACGCAGCGCGCCGGCGGGCACGCCGGTCTTGCTTGGCGAGCAGCCGGTTCCGCTGATCGGACGTGTGTCGATGGACCTGATCACGCTGGATCTGCGCGGTGCGCCGCAGGCCAGGGTAGGTGATCGCGTCACGCTGTGGGGACCGTCGCTTCCGGTCGAGCGCATTGCAGCCCAGGCGGGCACGATTTCCTATGATTTGACATGCGGCATGACGCGCCGCGTGCTGGTCGTCGAAGACGAAAACTAGCCACGTCGGCAGTCGATCAAGGCCGACAGCTGCTTCCGTTCATTCGTCTCGCGATTTGCGACCGCTGCAGGCTAAGCTCACGCATTGATTGCATTGAGTAACGAGAGTCCGATGGCCAAAGCCAAAACCGCCTATGTCTGCACCGAGTGCGGTGGCGAGCACAGCAAGTGGCAGGGCCAGTGCATCGAGTGCGGCGTGTGGAACACGCTGAGCGAGATCGTGCTGACGCCGTCGTCGGTGGCCAAGGCCTCGGTGGGTGCGCAGCGTTCCAGCTATGCCGGCAATGCGGCCGGCAGTGCGCGCATCACGCCGCTGACCGAAGTGGCATTGACGACAGAGGCGCGCACGCATACCGGCATCGGTGAGCTTGATCGCGTGCTCGGCGGCGGCCTGGTGCAGGGCTCCGTGGTGCTGATCGGCGGCGACCCCGGTATCGGCAAGTCCACCTTGCTGCTGCAGGTGCTGGGCACGCTGGGGGCCCAGCTTTCCAGCGTCTATGTCACCGGCGAGGAATCGCTGTCGCAGGTCGCTTCACGCGCACAGCGTCTGGGCCTGCCGCTGGAGCCGCTGCAGGCGCTGGCGGAAACCTGCATCGAGCGGATTCTGGAACAGGCCCTTGCTACCCGACCGCGCGTGCTGGTGATCGACTCTATCCAGACCATCTGGACCGAGCTGTTGACCGCCGCGCCCGGCTCGGTGAGTCAGGTGCGCGAGTCCGCGGCCAAGCTCACGCGCTTCGCCAAGGAGACCGGTACCTCGGTGTTTCTGGTCGGCCACGTCACCAAGGAGGGTGGCATCGCTGGCCCGCGCGTGCTCGAACACATGGTCGATGCGGTGCTTTATTTCGAGGGCGAATCGGGCAGCCGTTTCCGCATCCTGCGCGCATTCAAAAACCGCTTCGGCGCGGTCAACGAACTGGGCGTGTTTGCGATGTCGGAGAAGGGCCTGCGCGAGGTGCCCAATCCGTCGGCCATCTTCCTTTCCTCACATACCGGGCCGACCTCCGGCAGTGCGGTGATGGTCACGCGCGAAGGTTCGCGGCCGCTGCTGGTCGAGGTGCAGGCCTTGGTCGATCAGTCGTCGCTGGGCAATCCGCGTCGCGTCGCGCTGGGTCTGGATCAGAATCGACTGGCCATGTTGCTGGCCGTGCTGCATCGCCACGGCGGCGTCGCGGCGTACGATCAGGATGTGTTCGTCAACGTGGTTGGCGGCATCCGCGTGCAGGAAACGGCCGCCGATCTGCCGGTGCTTCTGGCGGTGCTGTCATCACTGCGCGATCGGCCTTTGCCTGATCAGACCGTCACCTTCGGCGAAGTGGGACTTTCCGGAGAAATTCGCCCAATACCCAACGGCGAGGAGCGCCTCAAGGAGGCGGCCACCCACGGCTTCAAGCGCGCCATCGTGCCGAAGGCGAACGCGCCGAAGAAAGGCCGCGTTGGGGAGATGGAAGTGATCGGGGTAGAGCGCCTGTCGGACGCAATCGACGCCTGCCGTTGATCAGCTGTCGATGCCGCGATGCAGGATCAATTCGAGCACGAACTTCGAGCCGAAAAAAGCCAGCAGCAGCACGGCCATGCCGATCAAGGTGAGATTGACCGCGCGCTGGCCACGCCAGCCGTGACGCCAGCGGCCATACAGAAGCAGGCCGAAGACCAGCCACGCGACGATCGATAGCACGGTCTTGTGCGCCAGGTGCTGGCTGAAAAGGTTGTCGACAAACAGCGCGCCGGTGATCAAGGTCAGCGTCAGCAGCAGGAAACCCGCGGCAATCAGCCGGAACAGCAGCGTTTCGGTCAAGGTCAGCGGCGGCAGCGCGCGCATCCACGGACTGAACTGGCGATGGCGCAGCGCGCGTTCCTGCACCGCCAGCAGAATTGCCAACACGGCCGCCATCGAGAGCACGCTGAAGGCGATGAGGGCCACCGTCACGTGCAGCTTGATCTGCCAGTCCATCGGGTGGGGCAGGGTCGGCGGCGCGATAAAGCTGTCGACAAAAACCAGCAGTGCCGTCAGCGGAAATACGATCACGCCCAGCGCCGCGACCGGGCGTGAAAGATTCACCAGCAGGGTCAGCGTCGCCACCACGAACGCCACCAGCGAAAGCGCGGCAAAAAAGTGCAGATCCAGCGCGCCGCGGTGGGCGCCGAGAAGAATGGCGGCATGCAGCACCACGGCGCTGCCGGCGAGCCCGAGCGCCAGCCGGTTCAGCGGCTGGCCGCCGTTAAACAATGGCCGTGCCAGCGCCGCTGAGGCAGCGAGATAAAGCACGATGGCGAACGCGGCGAGGGTGTGGATGAGCATAGGCCGGAAGTGTCGCACAGGCTTTGCGGCACGTGCAGACAGCGGGCATCGATCCGTCCGCTATAATCGGACACTTTCCTGTTCGCCGGTCCTGTCATGTTCGAGTCGCTCAGCCAACGCCTTTCCACCACCGTCAATCGCCTCCGCGGCCGCGGCCGGTTGACCGAGGAAAACATCCGCGAGTCGCTGCGCGAAGTGCGCATCGCTCTCTTGGAAGCCGACGTCGCGCTGCCCGTGGTGCAGGCGCTGATCCAGCGCATCAAGGTGCGTGCGGTCGGCCAGGACGTGATGAAGAGCCTGAGTCCGGGCCAGGCCCTGGTGAAAGTCGTCAGCGACGAGCTGACCACGGTGATGGGCACCGCCAATACCGAACTGAACCTGGCCCAGCAGCCGCCGGCGGTTGTTTTGCTAGCCGGCCTGCAGGGTGCCGGTAAAACCACCACGGTGGCCAAGCTGGCGCGCCTGCTGACTGAGCGCAAGAAGAAAAAGGTGATGGTGGTGAGCTGCGACGTCTACCGTCCGGCCGCGATCGAACAGCTGCGCACGCTGGCCGAGCAGGTCGGGGTGAAGTTCTTCCCGTCGGACGCGTCGCAGAGTCCGGTCGACATCGCCAAGGCCGCGATCGCCGCGGCCAAGCGCGAAGTGATCGACGTGCTGCTGGTCGATACCGCCGGCCGTCTGGCCGTCGACGAAGCGATGATGGCCGAGATCAAGGCGCTGCACTCGGCGATCAATCCGATCGAGACCTTGTTTGTGGTCGACTCGATGACCGGCCAGGATGCCGCCACCACGGCGAAGGCGTTCAGCGAGGCGCTGCCGCTGACCGGCGTGATCCTGACCAAGACCGATGGCGACGCCCGCGGCGGCGCGGCGCTGTCGGTGCGCTACATCACCGGCCGGCCGATCAAGTTTCTCGGTGCGGGCGAAAAGACCGATGCGCTCGAGCCGTTCCATCCCGATCGTCTGGCCCAGCGCATCCTCGGCATGGGCGACGTGCTGTCGCTGGTCGAGGAAGTCGAGCGCAAGGTCGATCAGGAAAAGGCCCAGAAGCTCGCCCAGAAGGTGATGAAGGGCAAGCGCTTCGACTTGAACGACATGAAGGATCAGCTCGAGCAGATGGGCAATATGGGCGGTCTCGCCGGCTTGATGGACAAGCTGCCCGGTGTTTCCAGCCTGCCGGACAGCGTGAAGTCCAAGGTCAACGACGGCGAGATGAAGCGCATGATCGCCATCATCAGCTCGATGACCAAGAAAGAGCGCCGCCATCCCGATCTGCTGAACGGCTCGCGCCGCGCCCGCGTGGCGCGCGGCTCCGGCACCCAGCCGGCCGACGTCAACCGCCTGCTCAAGCAGTACATGCAGATGGAAAAGATGATGTCCAAGCTGTCCAAGGGCGGCACCAAGGGCCTGATGCTCCAGATGCGCGGCGCGATGAAGGGCATGGGTGGCATGGGCGGCATGGGCGGCATGGGCGGTGGCGGCTTGCCGCCGATGCGCTGATCAATCTTGGGGTTGAGAGGCGAGAGTCGAGTGCACTAAAGTCGATTTCCAGCACGAACGGGCGAAAAGAAACCTCTGGATCGCCATAACATCCGGTACTTCGCCCTCGCTACTCGTCCCTCGTCCCCGTAACTCTTCCCTTTTCCCCAAAAACCGCTAAAATGCCCCGTTTACCGCGCACGTCTCTCGTGCGCCTGCCGATATCCGGCAATTCTGGAGCTTTACTATGGTCAAGATTCGTCTTTCGCGCGGCGGCGCCAAGGGCCGTCCGTTCTACCACGTTGTCGTCACCGATCAGCGCAACAAGCGCGACGGCCGCAACATCGAGAACATCGGCTACTACAACCCGGTTGCGGCAGGCAAGGACAAGCGCCTTGAGCTGAATGTCGATCGCGTCAAGGAATGGGTCGGCAAGGGCGCCCAGCTGAGCGACAAAGTTGCCGCGCTGGTGAAGGAAGCCGGTAAGCAGCAGGCTGCCTGAGCGTGAGTGAATCCGGTCGGCGCGTCCTTATCGGACGCATCGTCGGACTGTACGGCGTGCAAGGTTGGCTCAAGATCGAATCCTGGGCCGAGCCGCGTATGAAGATCTTCGATTACCAGCCGTGGCTGCTCAGCACAGAGTCCGGCACGGAAACGCAGATCGCGGGTGCAAAAGGTCGTCAACAGGGCAAGGGCATGGTGGCCCAACTGCCAGGTATCGACGATCGCTGCACTCGTACACCGAGTAGTTTGGTAGTTCGCGCGGATAGGTGTAGTGCTCGACATTCGGATGCAGCTTTTCGTAAAGCAACGCG
>CAIKJM010000646.1 GCA_903827735.1 uncultured Rhodanobacter sp.
ATGATCGAAGCACGCGGCCAGAAGGCTAAACTGCGCGCAGGCTTTTCATAAATATCCCCGCATGATCCGCACTCTCGCCGAATGGCTGTCGTATCAGGAACAGGTCAACGTGCGCAGCATCGAGCTGGGGCTCGATCGCGTGCGCGCGGTATGGCAGCGGATGGGCGCGACGGCGCCAGCGCCTCGGGTGATCATGGTCGGTGGCACCAACGGCAAGGGCTCGACGGTAGCCTTGCTCGAAGCGATGCTGAGGGCGGCCGGCATGCGCGTCGGCAGCTTTACGTCGCCGCATCTGATGCATTACAACGAGCGCGTCCGCGTCGACGGGGTGGATGCCGATGATGCCACGCTGATTGCGTCGTTTGAGCGCATCGAATCGGCCCGCCTGGCGGTTACGCACGAGGCCGGGGCACAGAAAGAGATCCCGCTGACGTATTTTGAATTCGGCACGCTGGCTGCGCTGGATATTTTTTCCCGCGCTGATTTGGACGTGGCCATTCTCGAGGTGGGTTTGGGCGGCCGCCTCGATGCCGTGAACATCGTCGACGCCGACGTCGCCATCGTGACGACGGTGGACCTCGATCACACGGACTGGCTGGGTCCCGACCGCGACAGCATCGGCCGCGAGAAGGCGGGCATCGCGCGGGCCGGGCGTCCGGTTATCGTCGGCGAGATCGATCCGCCGGCGGGACTGCTTGATGCGCTGGAGGGCATCGGAGCGAACGTGCAGCGCGCGGGAATCGATTTCTCGGCGGAGCGTCTGGACGCCGGCTGGCGCTGGCAGCATCGTGATGGCCTGGCGATGGTGTTGCCCGATCCGGCGCTGGCCGCTCCTGTTCAATACGCGAATGCGGCGACGGCGATTGCGGCGCTGCATGCTCTGTTCGCCGATGACGTATCGCTTCCGCCGAAGGATTTTTTCGCAGCGGTGAGCATCGGCCTGCGATCGGTTCGCGTACCGGCGCGGCTGCAGTCGCTGGGTGGCGATCCGGTCTTGTTGGTGGATGTAGGCCACAACCCGCAGGCGGCGCGCGCGCTGGCGCAGTGGCTGGATGCAAAGCCGCGAGTACGCGCGCATGCGGTGTACGGTGCGCTGGCCGATAAGGACGTGGCTGGCGTGCTGACGGCGCTGGGGCAGCGCGTCGATCACTGGCACCTGGCCGGCCTGGACACCGACACGCCTCGCGGCCTGTCGGCATCAGAATTAGTAGAGCGGCTAGTTAAGGCGCTGCCGGGGGCATCGTTCGATGCGCACGCCGACGTACTCAGTGCACTGGCGGCGGCTCGTCAGCGCGCGCAGCCGGGCGAGCGCATTCTGGCATTTGGCTCGTTTTTCGTGGCCAGCGCCGTGATGGCCGCGGCGCTGGATAAACCCGCGCTAGCCGATTGAACGTGGTGGGCGGCGCGGACAGGTATAATCGCCGCGTTGCGTATTGCGTTTGCCGCTTTGGAGCCACGTCTTGAAAACACGCCTGCTGGGTGCCGCCGTCCTGCTAGCACTGCTGGTTCTGTTCGTACCGATGCTTTTTTCCAGCAAGCCGCCGGCTCCCGGCGGTGATCAGGCGGTAAGCCTGGCGATTCCGCCCGCACCGGATCGGGATCTCCAGACCAAAACCATGAGCCTCAACCCCGACGCCGCCGTTGGCGCGCCGAGCAGTGCGGCTTCCACAGCGCAAACGAGCGCGTCGAAGGTGCCGCCTGGAGCGAGTGGCCAGCTGCCTACCGTGGATATCGGCTCACGCCGACCGCGCGACGTGGAAACCGACCCGCTGGCCGGCAAAAAGCCGGCGCCGACCACGGTCATCACGGGTTCCGGCGCCAGCTCGACCGAGCCGGTGATTCCGATGCAGAACCGGGCGCCGGCCAGCGTGCCGGCGGCGAAGCCGGCTGCCGTGAGCGCCGCGGCGCAAAAAGCGCCGAAGACCGCGCTGGCGAATGATGCGGCTCCGGTCGGTGGGCGCGGCAGTTACAAGATCAACCTCAGCGCCTATGCCAGTGCAGCGGGTGCAGCCAGCCTGCAGCGCCGCGTACAGGCGCTGGGTTATCCGGTAAGCAGCCACGCGATCACACAGGGCGGGCAGCCGCGCACGGTGGTGATCGCCGGGCCGTTCGAAACGCGCACGGCCGCCGAAGCCGCGCGTCTGAAGATCACCCAGTCGGTGCCGGGTGTGCCGGCGCGGCTGCAGCAGGATGCCAGCGAGGAGAGCGCTACCGCCGCCGCGGCACCTGTTTCCGCTCCGGCGAGTAAAGCGGCTGTGGCCGCCGCTGTGCCGGCCACGACAAAGTCCCGGGCCGGCGGTTTTGCCGTGCAGCTGGCCGCGATGAGCAACCAAGGCGACGCGACTGCGCTGCGCGACAAACTGCGCGGCGCCGGCTTCGATGGCTTCGTGGATTCGGTGC
>CAIKJM010000647.1 GCA_903827735.1 uncultured Rhodanobacter sp.
AGAGCAGTCGTTTCTGGTAAAGATAAGTAACGTTCAGCGGTGTGATCGTTTTGATCGCTGCGCCGCGCAACTAGGCAATCGAGCTTTTCGCCAGAAGATCTCGCGAGGAATCGATGAAACCGATTGTGGCGATAAAGATGGGCGATCCTTCGCCACCCTGGAGCCCACTCTGTTCAATATTCCTATCCGCCCGAGACGGCTCCTCAGTACCGTCCTGATCCGATTTTCTGGCAAAAAGTCTATGGCTTGCGACTGACTCACTGAAGTTTCACTAGTAGAAACAGAGCCACTTCAGCCGTTTGATCAGCACCTATAATCGTGTGCCTGAATCCCTTCAATTTGCCGAACTTAAGAATGAATACTCCGTCCAACGATAGTGCCGTGCACCGAGACAAAGCACGAATGCACATCCGAAACAACGACGTACTTTTGGCGGAGCAGTCCTATTGGCGGTTGCTTCAGCTGAAGCCTGACGATGTCGAGGCACTTCACTTTCTCGCCACTGAACATCTTGAGCGTGGCGAGACAAGCAAGGGGATTGATTTATTGACGAAGGCGCGAGACGCGAAACCAGATTGTGCTGCGACGTGGCATCATCTCGGTGCCGTTTACCTGCAGTCGGGCCAGTTTGCTCTGGCGGCAGATAGCCTGCAGCGCGCATTGCAAATTTCACCGAAGCTTTTCGTCGCGCGACTGCGTCTCGCCACCGCGCTTGAGGAGTCGGGTCAATCCAGAGAGGCGCTATTTGCTTATTTCCGCGCGATCAATGACGCTCAGGCACAGGGCCGCTGGCTAAGCGACTCGACAACCGCACCTGCTCTGCGTGCAAGCGTCAAATACGCCATGGATTATGTCGACGCGGGCAGGAAACAGGTCTTGGAAGAGACGCTGGAGCCGCTGCGACAACGATATGGCAGGTCGGAGCTACGCCGCGTCGATCATTGCTTGGCGATATATCTGGGCGAACAACTTGCCAATTTGCCCGATTCTCGGCAAAAGCCAAAATTTCTCTATTTTCCCGAAATTCCATCGCAGCCCTTTTATCCAAAGAATCAATTTCCTTGGCAGTCGGAACTGGAATCGGTAAGCAGTGTTATACGCAGTGAATTGCTTGAAGTTATGGAAAAGAAACAGAACTTGGAGCCGTTCCTCCAAACAGGCGAACCGAAAGAGGGGGAAGAACTGCTGACATCTTCAGGCGAAAACGCCCCCTCATGGGACGCTTACTTTTTCTATCGCCATGGCGAGCGTTACGCTGAGAATTGCCAACAATGTCCGCGTACAGCAGAGTTGCTTGATTCGATACCGCTAGTACGCATCCGAGATCATGCCCCGGAAACTCTTTTTTCTGTACTAAGCCCTGGCACACACATCATGCCCCATCGTGGCGTCACCAATACCAGGCTGGTAACGCATCTGCCGCTGATCGTGCCAAGCAACTGCGCGCTTCGCGTTGGAGGCGAATTGCATGAGTGGAGGCAGGGCGAATGCGTCACCTTCGACGACACGTTTGAACACGAAGCATGGAATCGCAGCAATCAAACGCGGGTTGTTCTAATCATCGATAGTTGGAATCCTGATCTCAGCGACGTGGAACGTGCTGCGGTAACTGATCTCGTCTCCGCCATAGGTGATTTAAATCGTAAAGCAGGCCTCTGATTGGCGATGTGCCGTTCAGAAAGAGCGCGGTGCCTCGACTGCCCCAAGCCAAATGTGGAAGGCAATTCACCGCGACGTTGCTCTGATTTTTTAGCATCAGGCACCGATGAGCGCGCCTATTCGGGAAAACGACCCAAAGCCGCTGGAATTGCGCCGCGATACACTCAAAGCCGGTCACTCTCGCCCCGCATTTTGTTCTAGAGAATTTCCATGGATATACAGTTGCAAGCCTTGAGCGCTACCGCGCTAAAGCACCTCAATGCTGCAGGTGAGCTTCTGCACATGGGGCGGGCTGATCAAGCTGAACAGCAGATTGAATTGGTGGCCAGCCAGTACCCAGAGCATCCGGAGGTGCTTCGCATGCAGGCGGGTTTGTTCAGCCTGCGGGGGCTCCATATTCAGTCCATTCGGACTATGCAGAAGTCAATAAAACAGCAGCCGCAGAACGCTTTACATCACAACACCATGGGCACGTTACTCGCCGCTGCTGGTGACTTTGAATTAGCCACGAAAGCACTACGAAATGCCTGCGCTCTACAGCCTGACTTGGCAATCGCCTGGTACAACCTTGGGGTGATGTTGACTAGGTGTATCTACAACGATGAGGCGATAGTGGCGCTCAAACGCGCTGTCAAATTGGCTCCAGATCATTGGAATGCGCGAGCACTACTGGCTGATTTGTTGCGCACGCAAGGTCTGATTGATGATGCCAGGTCGGAGTACAACCAGCTACTTGCCGAAAGACCCTGTACTGGGGCCGCCTGGTGGGGACTGGCGGATCTTAGGGATGCTCCGTTCACGGCAGACGACGCAAAGCTGATGAGGGCTGCACTAAAAGACCCCGGAGCCACTGTCGATGACTTGATTGCCATCCGATTCGCTTTGGCGAGGGCCATGGAGGACGCCGGAGCTTATGCCGAGTCACTTCAAATTCTTGCCGAAGGCAATGCAATGGCGCACAGCAGGCAGGCGTGGGACGCCGAGAAATTCTCCTGTGCAGTCGACGAGATCAGCGACGTCTTTTCAAAACCGATCAGGGGGGCAAACAAAGACCTTGGCAAGGAGGTGATATTCATTACCAGCCTACCTCGCTCTGGTTCCACGCTCGTTGAACAAATCTTTGCATCGCACTCGTCTGTTGATGGAGCCGGCGAACTGCCGGACCTACCGCTGGTTCTCAACGAAGAATCACGCAGAAAGGGCATCGCGTTTCCCAAGTGGGTGCCCGAAATGCTTCCCAATGACTGGGAGCGGCTCGGACAACGTTATCTCGAGCGCACGGCACGTTGGAGAAAAGACCGTCCTATTTTTATCGACAAGCTGCTCAACAATTGGATGTACATAGGCGCCATTCGCGCCATGCTGCCGGCGGCGCGCATTATCGTTTGCCGTCGCGATCCGCTAGAAACATGTTTTTCTTGCTACCGTCAGCACTTGGCAAATAATGAATACACCCATTCCTTCGCAGATCTAGCAGATTTCTGGCATCGGTTTGACCGCAGCGTCACTGACGCGATTGACGCCTATCCTGACGCGGTTTTCGACCACAAATACGAAAGTTTGTTAGCTGACCCAGAACAGCAGATCAAGCGGCTATTGGCGTTCTGTGGACTGCCTTTCGAAGATGCTTGCGTGAACTTTCACAGGACGGTAAGACAGATACGCTCCCCGAGCGCTACGCAGGTGCGCCAACCCTTGCACAATACTTCTCGCGCAGTCAGATACGGTGCACTGCTTGACCCTCTGCGCGCCGCACTGAATATCCAGGGGTGGCATGAAGGCAGTCCGAGAAGTGGGTGACACCTTTGAGGCTACGAACCGATGACTTCGGCCAGTGGCAATGGTGACAGCAGACGGCTGCGAGGTGACGCCATAGTTTCGTTCATAGCGCAGCTGGCGAACTCCGCGGAGACCGTCTGGTTAGAGTCCGCGCGCGAATTGATTTTGCAAAATGACGCTCATGCGGCGAGCAAGTTGCTGGAGAGCGCCGTTGACGAGCACCCCAGCTCATTGGACCTTCATAGGTCGCTAGCCAGCGTTTACATGCAGACTGGACGCAGTTTGCAAGCGGAAAATATTCTAAATGCTTTACTCCTCCGGTACCCCAGCGATGCCTCCGCGGCATTTTTGCTAGCGCGCATGCTCGGGGAGCAAGGCCGCTCACAGGCAATGGCCGAGGTCTTTAGCGCGCTTTTCCACCCGGGTAACGAGTGCAACGACGTTGACCTAGCGATAGCGGCGGTCGAGCTGCTCGATGACGCAGGTAAGCAAGCAGCAGCAGCGGCGATCTGCGAAGCTCAGATCGCCGCTGGCTCATCGGATGCACGGCTGCACGCTTATGCAGGCATGCTGCAAATTCAGCTGGGGGAGTTCGACATTGCCAGAGAACGCTACCTCTACGCGGTAAAAAATCATGCGCAGGCTTTTGAGTGGAATGCAGCTGTCGGATTAAGCAGCCTGCAGCGCTACAAAAATGTGCAGCACCCGGATCTTGCGTTGTTCAAAACAGCCTTGGATAGAAGCGATCTGAATGATTCGGCGCGTGCTTCTGTACTTTTCGCGCTGGGCAAGGCGCATGATGATCTCGAAAACTATGCGCAAGCCGCGAAGTATTTCTCAGAAGCCAATACGCTGGTGAAAACAGATGAACCTTGGTCACGTAAGCACTGGCACAATGCAATTGCCTCACGGTTAACGGGCCGGTCCAGGTCACCGCTAAAGACATTTTCGGAGAACTGGGCTCCGATATTCATCGTTGGAGTGCCACGTTCAGGCACTACCCTCACCGCAGAGCTTCTTTCACGACACCCCGGGATCTGCAATCGCGGAGAGCTTCCTTGGCTTCCAAAGCTTGAGCGGGCCCTTGAGTTGTCTGGGCACGCCGACTTGACCTCGCTAGAGCAAGCCAGAGCCATTTATGAGGCTCATCTAATTCAGGACGACAGACTCGACGCAAAGTGGTTTATCGATAAGGAACCACTGAACTTGCTGCGAGTGGATCTAATCATGGCGATGTATCCCAACGCGAAGATCATTTTCTGTGAACGAAACCCCCGGGACACAGCGCTGTCGCTATGGTCGCAATATTTCAGTGGTGGGGTGCAGGGCTATGCGTACGATCTATCCGACATACGCGCTGTCCTGGACGGCTGCAGGAGAATGAAACTGCACTGGCTCGCGCTATATCCCGATGCCATGCGGATACTGAGATACGAAACGCTGGCATCTGATCCTGCTTCATGCCTTAACCATCTTGCGTCATGGCTTGACCTGCCTCCTTACGATTTTTCAGCATCAGCTGCCGCCCGGGCGTCGATCAGCACAGGGAGCTTGTGGCAAGCTCGCCAACCCGTGTACACGTCGTCGATCGGCCGCTGGCGTCACTACGTTCGCCATCTTCCCGACCTGCTGAAAATCCCCGACGCGTGAACTTCACTTTGCCCATGCTCGGCGTGCCTCGCTAAAAAGCGACAAGGCGAGATAGAACAACATTCATGGGCAGACTTCAGCGGCTACCCGGGAAAAGCATATACATCGATAAGATGTACTTATCGCCGGACAGGGGCGGCCGCCCCGCATGCTGATACATCCAGTAAGGTGGAAACATCAACAACCTGCCCGTGCGTGCGGCCACCTTTATACCTAAGTCACAAAACTCGGTTTCACCGCCATCCGCTACGTCGTTGAGGTACCAAAGAAATACCAGATACCTATTGGCTACTTCGTAAATTGCGTCGAAATGAGGTTGAAAGGCCTCCCCGGATAAGGCGCGATAACGCTTTATACGCATCTCCGATATAAGGCTTGATGCTGGCACGGGAAGCGTCAGCCCGAGGCGCTGGTTGTACGACGCAAGATAATCGTCTATTTGCTTGTAGAAAAATCCCTTGAAGACATCGTCGGCAAGGGCTGACACGTCTAGTTCCGTCCAGGCGCTAGCATCTAAGCCTGCCCGCCATCCGCGCTTACGCACGATATGTTGTTCTGTCGCCTGATTGAACGACGTTATGAGCTGCTGACAGAAGTCAGCAGGCAACGCGTCATCGAAAGTCTGGACGTAACTACCGAGATTCGTAGGCGACAGCACCTGCTGAGGCTCAATTGGATTTCTTATTGGCATAACCCCAATGCTCCATCACGTCGCCCACAATAGGAAGGATGGGAATAAGCGCCTCCTCGTAGCGTTGCCAGCGGCCGACGGCTGATTTATTCGGCGGTTTCGTGACCTGGGAATAGCTAGGTGTACTAATGAAGCCCTTTTTCAAAGCGTGTTGATGAAAGTTCTTCAGCGGCGAAACGTCGTCGATCTCGATAAACCTTCCTATCCGATCGACTTCCCCATCAAAATCATCGAGCAGATCTTCGTACCGAAGATGCAGCACACTCGGCTTGAATAGCTGCTCGTGATAAATCCAATATCGCATTGCGTTTACATAACCACGTGCCAGACGATCCAGCGTCGAGCAAAGAATCTGGAAGCCAGGGGAGCGAAAGTTCTGTAGATAACAGCTGAAAATTACATCGCAAGGATGGCGCAAGGCAAGAATGATCGGCGCGTCTGGAAACAATCGGCATATCAGAGGCAGGTGCAGAAGGTTGAGCGGATTCTTGTCGACCAGCCGCTGGCCGGGCTCGACGGTGGCGACAGCGAGTACCTGATCCCAATAATATCGGACGAGAGACTTACGGTTCTCCGCATCGAGTTTGCCGAGTCCTTCAGGATAGAGAAATCCCTGCTCGATCAAGCGGTCGGAAACTCCTTGCAGAAAGGGCTGCTCGTCCATCGACACTAGCGATGGATGTGCATCCAGCATTTGCTCAAGCATCGTTGTGCCTGAACGTGGGAACCCCACCACAAAGATCGGCGATAAACGATCGAATTCAACCGGCTCTGAACTGGTCCATCCTGCCGCTTGCTCCGATGTCATTCTAATGAGTGCCGGTGCCAAGGGCTGTACCTCTGGAAGCAACAGCTCGGGTGCGAGTTGAGCAGCACTTTCTATCTGCAGGCGATGACCACAAGCGAGAGCGGCTAATACCGCCTGGACATCTCCAAGATCGGAAGGCACACGTCTGAACTCCAGTCACGAATTCGTA
>CAIKJM010000648.1 GCA_903827735.1 uncultured Rhodanobacter sp.
GCCCTCCCTGGCGAGCTCGTCGATAAGCGCCTGCACTTCCGCCTTGGCGCCCACGTCGATGCCGCGGGTCGGTTCGTCCAGAAGTAAGACCTTGGGGCTCATGGCGAGCCAGCGTGCGATCATCACTTTCTGCTGATTGCCGCCGGAAAGTTCCGACACGATCTGGTCGGGCGACGAGGCCTTGATGTGCAGCCGCTTCATGAAAACGTCCACCACGGCGTCCTGATTGCGCCGCGACGAAAAGCCGGCGCGGGACAGGCGAGGCAGCGCTGCGAGGACGATGTTGTCGCGCACGGACAGATTAGGCACGATGCCCTCCACCTTTCGATCCTCCGGCAGCATGACGATGCCGGCGCGGATTGCGGCCGGCACCGACCCGCTTCGCACCGGCTTGCCGTCCACGCTCACCTGGCCGCGATCGAGCTGCATCACGCCGGCGATCGCCTTGAGCGTTTCGGACCGCCCGGAGCCGAGCAGTCCGCCCAGCCCCACGACTTCGCCCGGACGAATCTGCACGCTCACGCCCTCGATCTGGTGCTGACGACTGAGATCCTCGGCCACGAGCACCGGCGCAGCCGCGCTCGCATGGTTTGCACCGAACGCCGTGCTGCCGCCGCGTCGGACCTTTTCGACCGAACGACCGAGCATGAGCGAAACGAGCTCAACCCGGGGCATATCGGCCAGCTCGCCGACGTGCACGACCGATCCGTCGCGCAGGATCACGACGCGTTCGGCGACGCGATAGATCTCGTCCATGCGATGACTCACGTAGACGATCGCGACGCCCTGCTCGCGCAGCATGGATACGACGGAGAACAGCGTCTCGACCTCGCGCGCTTCCAGCGACGAGGTGGGTTCGTCCATGATCACGATGCGCGCGTTGATGCTGACCGAGCGGGCAAGCGCCACCATCTGCTGCACGCCCAACGCGAGGCTGCGCAGCGGTTTGCGAACGTTCACGTCGATACCGTAGACGTCGAGCAACGCGCGGGCGTCGGCAAACATCTTGCTGAAGTCGATAAGCCCAAAGCGGTTGCGCGGTTCGCGTCCGAGAAAAATATTCTGCGCGACCGACATCAGCGGAATCAGGTTGACCTCCTGGTAGATGGTCGATACGCCAGCGCGCTGGGCGTCGAGCGGTCGGGCGAACTTTGCCACCGACCCGCCGAGCAGCAGCTCGCCTTCGTCCGGCTGATAGACGCCGGTCAGCACCTTGATCAGGGTGGATTTTCCGGCGCCGTTTTCGCCCATCAGCGCGAGACTTTCTCCGGCAGCCACGGCGAAGTCCACGGATTTAAGCGCAGTCACGCCGGCGAATCGCTTCGAGACGCCGCGAGCTTCGAGCACCGGCGTGGTGGAACACGGTGCTGACTCAGTCCTTTTCATGCTTGCCTCTCCCGCATTGCGTCGGCGTCGGACAACAGCCGAAAGTCGCAGCTGGGCGCTTCGTCATCTGAGGCCAGATGCAGAAGCGCTTGCTGCCCGCGCGTGTTCTCAGAATGCCGAATCGACTTTCTTGGCCGCGTTCGACGCGTCGTACTGCGTATCCTCGATAACGATGTTTTCGCTGACCGGCGATCCGGCGAGGAAGGTCTTGAGCGTCGAGAAAGCCAGCGGCCCGAAGCGCGGGTTGGACTCGATCACGCCGTTGTAGGCGCCGGTGACGATCTGCGACACGGCGTTGCGGGTGCCGTCGATGGAGTAGATCTGGATATCCTTACCGGGGCTCTTGCCGGCGGCGATGATCGCGGCCTGTGCGCCCAGTCCCATCTCATCGTTTTCGGCGTAGATAACCGAAATATCCGGATGCGCCTGCAGCAGCTGTTCGGTCACCGACTGGGCGGTCGAACGCTCGAAGTTGGCGGTCTGCTGCGCCACGATCTTGATGGCCGGTACCTTGGCGGCCATCTCGTCGACGAAGCCCTTGGTGCGCCCGGTCGTTACGCCGTTACCGGATGCGCCCAGCAGGATGGCGACATTGCCCTTGCCGCCGGTGCCCGCGATCAGCTGATCCGCGGCGCGCTTGCCCTGCTCGACGAAGTCCGAGCCGAGGAACGTGACGTAGTCCTTGCAGGCGGTGGCGTTGAGCTGGCGATCGATGGTGAGCACCGGAATATTCTTCGCGCGGGCGACCGAAAGGGCCGGCTCCAGTCCGTCGGAGTTGAGCGGTGCCACGATGAGAACCTGAGCGCCCTGGGAGATGAGATCCTGGATGTCGGAAATCTGCTTGGACAGCGTCGACTGCGCGTTGGTCTTGATAAACCGCTTCACGCCGATCTTAGCCGCTTCGTCGCTGATCGACTTGGTTTCGGCGATGCGAAAGGGGTTGTCTTCTTTCTCCGATTGCGAGAAAC
>CAIKJM010000649.1 GCA_903827735.1 uncultured Rhodanobacter sp.
CGAAAAGGCCCAGCGCAAGGTCGAGCAGCACAACTTCGACATCCGCAAGCACCTGCTGGAATTCGACGACGTTGCCAACGACCAGCGCAAGGTGATCTACCGCCAGCGCGACGAGCTGCTGGAAGGCGAGGACGTGTCCGCCACCGTGGCCGATATCCGCGAGGATGTCGTGCAGTCGATGGTGCGCGCGCACGTGCCTGCCGAAAGCATCGACGAGCAATGGGACATCCCCGCGCTGGATCGCGAGCTCGAGAGCGAGTTCGGCCTGTCGCTCGAACTGCCGAAGTGGATAGAGCAGCAGCACGAGATCGACGCCGAGATGATTCTCAACCACGTGCGCGAATCGGTGGAGCAATTCTTCCAGGCGAAGGAAGCGCAGGTCGGCGCCGAAACCATGCGCCAGCTGGAAAAGCACATCATGCTGACCGTGGTCGACAATGCCTGGAAAGATCACCTGGCCAATATGGATTACCTGCGTCAGGGCATCTACCTGGTGGGTTACGCCCAGCAGGATCCGAAGCAGGCGTTCAAGCGCGAATCCTTCAAGCTGTTTTCCGACATGCTCAACCGCATCAAGACCGAAGTGGTGCAGATGTTGGCGCGTATCCGCATTCGCAGCGAGGAAGAAGTCGCCGCGATGGAGGCCGAGCAGCAGCGCATGGCCGAGCGCCTGCAGGCGCAGATGCTGGCGACCGGTGGCGGCGCGTCGGAGAGCGCTTTCGGTGCAGCATTGCCGGCAGCTGGCGGCGATGCCGGCAGCTACCAGCGCCTGCCGGAGCCGGACAGTCCGAAGGTTGGACGCAACGATCCTTGCCCCTGCGGATCGGGCAAGAAATACAAGCACTGCCACGGTCAGCTGGCCTGATCGAGAGTCGATCAAACGCCATAAAAAACCCCGCTTCCGCGGGGTTTTTTATGGGCTGAGGCTCAGTCCTCGCCGCCGGGCGGCCGATGTCGGTGCGGCTCCGCATTGACGGTGATGTACTGCGGCTCTTCTTCATCGATGCGCAGCGCGGTCAGCTTGCCGCCCCAAACGCATCCGGTATCGATAGCGTGCACGCCGAGGCCAGCAAACCGACCCAGCGCCGACCAGTGGCCGCAGACGATTCGCGTATCGCGACGCCGCATGCCGGGCACCTCAAACCACGGATACAGGCCGGGCTTCTGCGTGCCGGGAATGTCCTTGGCATCGAAGTCGATGCGGCCGTTGACGTCGCAGTAGCGCATCCGCGTCATCGTGTTGATGGTGGCGCGCTGTCGGTCCAGTCCCTGCAGCCGACTCGACCACACCGCTGGCCGATTGCCGAAAAGATTGCGCAGCAGCCGCGGGTGGCGTGGGCTGGACAGCTCGCGCTCGACGTCCTGCGCGGCCCGCTGCGCCTGCTTTAGCGTCCACATCGGCGCAAGGCCTGCGTGCACCATGGTCCAGTTGAGCTGCTCGTCGTGGTGCAGCAGCTTCTGCGAGCGCATCCATTCAAACAGCACCGGCGCATCGGCGGCGAACAGTACTTCCCGCAGCTCGGGGTTCACCCGCGCTTGCGCATCGGGCCGGCGCTGCGAAATCGCCAGGAGGCTGAGGTCATGGTTGCCCAGTGTCACCACGCAGGACTCGCGCAGCTCGTGGATCAGCCGCAGCGTTTCCAGCGACTGGCCGCCGCGGTTCACCAGGTCGCCGCAGAACCACAGCTGGTCCCTCGCCGGGTCGAAGCGCAGTTTCTCCAGCAGCCGCTGCAGCTCGGGATAGCAGCCCTGCACGTCGCCGATGGCATACGTCGCCATGTCAGTCCGCGTCCGGTGCGGCAGGGAAGGGCCAAAGCGAGTCCATCACGATCGCCCGGTCAATGCAGCGTGCGCGGAATGGATAGGGTGAAGGTCGGTATCGGGGCATCGAACCGGGTGCCGTCGTCGGCCAGCATCTGATAACTGCCGCCCATGGTGCCCACCGGCGTCTCCAGCACGGCGCCGGAGGTGTATTCGAAATCGTCGCCCGGTCGCATCCACGGCTGCTCGCCGACCACGCCGTCGCCGCGCACTTCTTCGACCTTGCCGTTGGCGTCGGTAATCATCCAGTGGCGGGTCAGCAGGCGCGCAGGCATGTCGCCCGCGTTACGCAGGGTGATGGTGTAGGCGAAAACGTAGCGATTGTCACCGGGCTTCGATTGATCGGGGACGAAGCGCGTTTCGACCTGCACATCGATCGTGTAGGAAGCTTTTTCATTCATGACCCGATTGTAAGGCCTGCCACCGTGAATGGGGTGCAGCCTTCACGTCTGTGACGAAACGCGCGCGATGAATCTATTTGGGCGACTGCGCGCTGTAGATCTTTGCCAGCCGCACAAAATCTTCCGGTGCCAGCGTTTCTGCGCGAGCCTTGGGATCGACGTCGGCGCGGCGAATGGCGTCGCTGTCAAGCAGCTGCTTGAGCGCATTGCTCAGCGTCTTGCGCCGTTGCGCGAAGGCTGCCTTGACCACAGCGTAGACGTGCGCGGGCTCGGCGTCGTGCTTTTGCTCGGCCGAAAGAGGCAGCAGCCGCACCACCGATGATTTCACTTTTGGCGGCGGGCGAAACGCCTCGGGCGGTACGTCGAACAGCGGCTCGACCCGACAAGCCAGCTGCAGCATGACCGAGAGACGTCCGTAGACCTTGCTGCCAGGCTCGGCGGCCATGCGATCGACCACTTCCTTCTGCAGCATGAAATGCAGGTCCTGGATGGCATCGAAATGATCGACGCAGTGAAACAGAATCGGGCTGGAAATGTAGTAAGGCAGATTGCCGGCGATGCGCAGCCGCGGGACGCCCAGATTTTTTGCCAGCGTAGTGAAATCCACCTTCAGTACGTCGGCCTGAATAATCTTCAGTTCGCCGACGTTTGTAGCGCGCGCCTGCAGCCCCGGGATCAGATCGGTGTCCAGTTCGATCGCGGTGAGTTTTCCGGCGGCCTTCAGCAGCGGCAGGGTCAGCGCGCCTTCGCCAGGGCCGATTTCGACGACAACATCGTCGCTGCGCGGCGCAATCATGCTGACGATCTGGTTGATGTAGCGCTGGTCGTGCAGGAAGTGCTGACCGAAACTTTTCTTGGGGCGGGCGTTCATGAGGTTCCCGGCGCGCTTGGTCGCTCGGCGATTTCCTCTGCGCGCAGGGGAGTGGATGTCTGAGTGGCACGGCGCGCCACCAAATCCAGGGCCATCTGCGCAGCAGCGATCAGGCTGGCCGGGTCGGCGTTGCCGGTGCCGGCCAGATCCAGCGCGGTGCCGTGATCAACCGAGGTGCGAATAAACGGCAGGCCGAGCGTGAGATTCACCGTGCGATCGAACGCCTCGCTTTTCAGTACCGGCAGCGCCTGATCGTGATACATCGCCAGCACCGCGTCGTAATGCGGCCGCTGTGCTGGCACGAAGGCGGTGTCGGCGGGCAGCGGTCCGAGCAGTTGCATGCCTTCGGCGCGCAGCGCGTCCATCACCGGGATGATGGTGTCGATTTCCTCGTGGCCCATATGGCCAGCCTCGCCGGCGTGCGGGTTGAGCCCCAGCACGGCGATGCGCGGGTCGGCCAGGCCAAACTTGTTGCGCAGTTCGGCGTGCACGATGCGCAGCGTACGGATGAGCGCCGCGCGGGTAATCGCGGCCGACACTGCGACCAGCGGCAGATGCGTGGTGACCAGCGCCACCCGCAGCTCGGGGCTGGCCAGCATCATCACCACATCGGCATGCGTGCGTTCGGCAAAGAATTCAGTGTGCCCGCTGAAACGGATGCCGGCGTCGTTGATCGAGGATTTCTGCAGCGGTGCCGTGACCACCGCATCGTAGCGGCCGCTCATGCAGCCGTCGGCCGCCTCGGCCAGCGTGGCGAGCACGTGGTGGGCATTGGCCGGGTCGGGTTGCCCTGGGATTTCTACGCTCGCCAACGGCACGTGCCTAACGCGGAGCGTGCCCGGCTGGCGCTGCAGCTGAGCGCTGCCGTCGTCCTCAAGCAAAGTCACGGCTGCGCCGCATTGCACCGCAGCGCGCTCAAGCAGATGGCGGTCGGTTATGGCGATCAGACTGGCGGCCAGCGGCGTGGCGGCCAGTCGTATCAGCAGTTCCGGCCCCACGCCTGCCGGCTCACCGGCGGTTATGGCGAGGCGCGGGAGGGGCGTCCCGTTCAAGTCAGCTCAGGGCGTGGCGCTGGCCGAAGCCGACTTATCGTCGGCCGGGCGCAGTTCGGGCACCAGGATGCTGACGTAGGCGCTGGAGCGCATCTCGCGCAGGTAATCGTCGTAGACCTGCTCGGACTTGCGGTTGCCGATGGCCTGGCGCGCTTCGTTGCGGGCGGTTTCGTCAGTGACATCGCTCTGGCGGGTGCCCAGACGCTCGATGATGTGCCAGCCGGCTTCGGTCTGGAACGGCTGAGAGACCTGGTTGTCCTTCAGCGCATCGAGCTGCTGTGCGACGCTCGAACCCCAGTCCTGCTGCTTGAACCAGCCCATGTCGCCGCCGGCGTTAGCGGTGGTGGGGTCGGCCGAGTCCTTTTTCGCGATGGCGGCAAAGTCCTGGTGCTTGTTGACGATGCGGTTGTAGATGTCCTGCGCCTTCTGCTGCGCCTGTTCCGGGCTGATCAGTTCGCTCGGTTTGATCAGAATCTGACGCGCGTGATACTCGGTAACGACCTGACGGCTCGGCTCGCGCTGGCCGATCAGCTTGATGATGTTGAAGCCGGTTGGGCCGCGCAGCGCCGGGCTGACGTCGCCCTGCTTCATGGCGGCGATGGTATCGACGAATGCGGGCGGTATGGCGTCCATGCGGCGCCAACCGAGGTCGCCGCCCTCCAGCGCGTCGGAGGCGTCGGAAAAGCGGATGGCCGCGGCATTGAAGTCCATGCCGCCCTTGAGCGCAGCCTCGGCCTGTGCGGCCTTGGCCTGCGTGGCCTGGATGGCGGCGGCATCGGCGCCGCTGGGGGTGCTGATCTGGATGTGCGCTAGATGCACTTCGCCCGCCTTATAGGTCGGACTGTTGAGCAGGTTGGTGACTTCGCTGTCGGTCACGGAGACCGAATCCTGGATCACGCTCTGGTGCAGACGCTGAATAGTGATTTGGTCGGCCAGCTGCTGGCGGAATGCCGCAAAGCTGCCGCCGTCGTGTTCAACCGCAGCGCGCAGCTGGTCGGGTGTCATCTTGTTCTGCTGGGCCACGCCATTGACCGCTTGATCGATGTCGGCGTCGGAGACATGGATACCCTGATCGTCGGCCTTCTGAATCTGCAGCCGGTTCAGGATCAGGCGATCGAGCACCTGCTTCTGCAGCACATCGGGCGGGGGCAGCTGGCCGGGCTGACTGGCGTACTGCTGCTGTACCGCGCGCGTGGCCTCGTTCAACTCGCTCTGCAGGATCACGTCGTCGTTGACCACGGCGACGATGCGGTCGATCGGCTGACTGGCCGCCGCTGCACCCGGCAGCAGCTGGGCATGCACGGGTAGCGCCGTCGCGAGCGCCAGCAGGAAAAATGCAGAGTATTGCTTCATCGGTGAAAAGCCTGGGTCGTCACGATTGCTGACAACATGGGTGGATACAAAGAGGAGAACAGCCAGTTACTGATAGCCGAGAATATCACGGCGCAGGGTGGGATCGATTTGGCCACCGGTCGAACCCAGTCCCTTGAAGACCACTTCAAACATGATGGCGTTGTCGCGAAGATTGACATTGCTGGTGGTCGGCACGGCCACGGTGCCGTAATAAGTTTGGTTGACGTAATTACGATCTACCAACCGCAGGGTCACGCAGCAGCTGTCGTACTCGATGCCCGCCAGTGCTTCCACCGTACCTGTCGCCGTATTTTCCAGCCCCTTGATCGGCTCCTCGTAGCTCCATGATCCAATCAGGCGCCAGTAAGCGGATATGGGGTAAACCGCCGAGACGCTGTACTGGTCGAGCAGCCCTCGCCGATAGTGATAGGAAAAGTTCAGCACGCCATCGTTGCCCAGGCGATGCTGCAGCTCGAAGGCTGCCATGTCGGTTTGATGGGTATTCGGGCTCCATTGATACGCCGTATTGACACGCCAGCGGTCGTTTAGTTGCATGTCGAACTGCGCGACGTAGTCGGAGCCGTTGAAATTGGTGGCGGCCGGAACGGTATTGGGTCCGGTTGGAATCTGCACTCGCTGCGGCGTGAAGTAGCGAATTTGACCGAAGCTGGCGGACAGTTTTTCCGCACCGTTTTCGTCCAGCAAACGGGTGGTCAGTGCGCCGGTCAGGTTGTTCGCGTTCATCTGACGATCGTCGCCAGCGAACTGGTTGGGCGTGAAGAGCTGGTAGTAGTCGAAAGACGTCAGCGACGTATCGAACAGCGGCAGATTGTCCTGGTTACGGTACGGCACGTACAGGTAGTAGGCTCTCGGCTCCAGCGTCTGGGTGTAGCTGTCGCCGAAGAACGACACGCTGCGGTCGAACACCAGGCCGCTGTCGAGGCTGACGATCGGCAGCGAGCGGCTCGGCGACTTGTCGGTGAAAGGCGAAGGTGTTCCGGGAGCCTGCAAGCCGTAGTAACCGTAATTCTGGTAATCCCCGCTGAGGTCATAGCCGGTGTACCGATAGGCTACTTTGGGCCGCACAAACCAGGCTGAGTCACCGAAGTCGGCCTGGATGTAGGGGTACAGATCCAGACGCTCGCCCTCGACGAAGTTCGCCTTGTGGAAGTCGTCGAACTCGTTGTTCGCGCCGAATTCCAGCCAGCGCGAAATCGGCACGTTCAAGTTGAGCGTGACGTACGGTAGTTTGTCGTACGGATTCACTGCGTCGGTCGCGAACGGGTTGGTGTTTTGGTAGATCAGTCCACCGAACGAGGCGTTCCACCAGGTACCGCCGCCGACGATCGCCGCGTTGGACGCCAGGGTGTAGATCACGGTGCTCGACAGAGCGTTGCCGAAGTCATACAGATAAGCACTATCCGACGCGTGGTTGTACGAACCTACGAAGGACCAGTTGCCCCACAAGTGCGTGGTGTCGCTGTAGTCGATCAGGTAACGAGACTGGCCGTCGGTGTTGGTCGTGCCGTCACTGGTGCCGCTGTCGTTCGGGACATACTCGACGTTGAGCTGGCCATTACTGGCATGATCACCGGGCAGCAGGTAACGAAACTCGCCGGCCAGCATCGGCCCGCGCGAGCTGTAATAGCGCGGGTCCAGCGTAGCGTCGTAGTTTGGTGCCAGGTTGAAATAGTACGGCGTGCTGATTTCGAAGCCCGAGCGGCTGGTATTTCCCAGTTTCGGATCGAGAAAACCGCTCTTGCGCCGATGATCGATCGGAAACGTGAAGTACGGCAGGTAGATAAACGGGAAATTGCCGACGCGCATAGTCGCGTTGCGCGCCGTGCCGACGCCGTTGACCTTGTCCATCGTGATCGACTTGCCGCGAAACTCCCAGATATGGTGCCCGACGTCGCAGGTCGAGTACGTCGCCATCGAGTAGCGCGTGTGCATGTCGTCAAACATCTGGCCCTGCTTGGCCACGCCGTTGCCGCGATCGTCGAGCATTTGGTAATGCACGTTGTCGGCGATGCCGCGGCTGTCGTTCGTGTTGCCACGCATGTGGCTGCCGGCAATCAGCTGGCTGGCTTCCTGATAGCGCACGTTGCCGCGCGCATCGTAGTCGGTGCTGTCGTCGTGGTAGTCGATCGTATCCGCCTGCAGTTTCTGGTCGGCGCGCTGCAGCATCACATTGCCTTCCAGGTGATAGACGGTCTGGTTCGAGCTATCGACCCGATCCGACTTCACGTAGGTATTGCTGATGTTTCGTACCGACGGATCCTTGCCCAACGAGGGATCGTAGAAATCCAGCAGCGCATTCGGCCGACAGATCGAATAGTTGTAAGGCCGCGGCGCACAGTGAAAGGTGCCCAACGGGCAAACCGTCTCCGATCCGTCCAACGAGGATTGAGGGCGAGCCTGACCCTTGGCCTCGGCGTGGTTGCCAATCAGGGCGAGTGCGGCGGCGACGGCCAGAAGGCGGCGCGGTGGGAGCTTATGCGTCACGGGCAAAGTCTGTCGGCTTCGAAGGCTCGTTAAGCTAACAGAAAGACCGCGTGTACGGCAGGCATACGTTGCCAGGCCGCCGTCGGATTCAGCTTAGTGAGGATGACGACTCGCCGGGTGTCGCCGAGGGCGGGGGTTCTTGCAATGCGCCGGCAGGGTCTGATTCGGCGATCCGTGGGCTATCCAACGCCCGTGTTGCGACTAATCCATCAGTGCCGCGACATGCGCCGAGGCGCTGGCGGCCAGCGCGGCCAGGTCGTATCCGCCTTCCAGCGTGGACACCAGTCGGCCGTCGGCGTGCCGGCGGGCGATGGCTACCAGCTGTTCGGTAATCCACTCGTAGTCATCCTGATCAAGGCGGATATCGGCCAACGGATCGCTGCTGTGCGCGTCGAAGCCGGCCGATACAAGAACCAGCTGCGGCTTGAACGCGTTAAGCCGCGGCAGCAGCAGGTCGTTCCACAGCTCGCGGAATTCGCGCGAGCCGTCCCCGGGCGACAGCGTGCC
>CAIKJM010000650.1 GCA_903827735.1 uncultured Rhodanobacter sp.
CGATCGCTGGAACCGATGCCGCGCCATTCGTGGACAACCATGGCGATACCACGCGATGCCAACGCCTCGGCCATCGGCAGGTAGTGCCGCGCCGGCACGCCCATCGCCGGAAGCCAATAAAGCAGTTGCCGCCACTCGCCGACTGGCTGCACGCAAAGCAGTTCGAAGCGGGCGCCGTCAGCCGCCGTGATCGGAATAACGAGCGGCTCATTCGGCGACGGCGAAGAAGATGCCGGTGGCGGCGACACGGGGGCGGAAAAATGATCGGGCATGCTGACAGGCTACCGTGTGGTGCGCGGGTCACAAAAGCCCTGGTGATTAATCGGGCAAAAGAAAGCCGGCTTGCGCCGGCTTTCCTTGATGCTGTCACGTCGGTTCAAACCGGCGTCACGTCCTCAGCCTGCAGGCCTTTCTGCCCATTGACCACGCTGAACGTGACTTTCTGGCCTTCCTGCAAGCTCTTGAAGCCCGAGCCGCTGATGGCGCGAAAATGCACGAACACGTCAGGACCACTTTCCCGACTGATGAAGCCAAACCCCTTGGCATCATTGAACCACTTGACTGTACCTGTTTCACGATCCGACATGACTCACTCCGATCTATTGCTTGGCGCTAAGACAAACCGGCCCCTGGGCCGACGGTTTACTGGCGTGCCTGGATCGGGTGTAGCGATGTGGATGAACTGAGATCCCCACCGGGCACGCACGCTGCCGAGCAAACACAGTCGCTAGAGCATACCTAACCCGTTTCAAGCTTGCGAGCAATTTGTCAAGGCATTTATTTGATGGTCTGGCCCGCAAAAGCGACGCGCGGACTGAAACGTCCGCCCTTTACCCCCGCAAGGGATGCTTTCCGAGCACCCATCTGCCTATAAGCAGACTGTACAACCGCGAATCTCACCGGCGCTCTGCTTTTCTTTAGGCCCGAATCGCCGTTGATGCCAATTTCAGATTCTTTTTACCTGCAACCTTGTTTATTGTGTCGGTAGCGGAACATCGCTGCGGCAAACTTATCGGCATGTCCGATCCGAAACGCTTTTGAGGAGAGCACCTAAATGTCCGTCATGCCCCGCCTGACCATGCTCGCGATGGTTGCCACCTTGGCCACCGTTGTCGGTTGCGCTCACCAGCCGCCGCCCAAAACCACTACTACGGTAACCACCACCCGAACCACGGTCGCTCCGGTCTCCACGACGACCACGACGGCGCAGCGCGCGCCGCATCGGGCAACAGCCGACGACTCTTCCACAGCTGCCGCCGCTAAACTTCCGGCAGCTACCGGCATTCCAGCCTGCGACGACTATCTCGCTAGCTATATGGCTTGCCACCGCGCGGCCAATATCTTTGTCGTCCCTGGGCAGCTGCAGTCGCACTACAACGAGATGCGCACCAGCTTGCTGCGCGATTCTCAAGATCCGGACATCCGTCCGCAGCTGGCCGCCCGCTGCAATTCATTGGCAAGCCAGTTGCGCGACGCTCTTCACGGCAAGTCCTGCGACGTTAACGCCGCGCCTGCCAGCACGTCGCCCTGATGCGTGATTTGTAGTTAGTGCGCTGCGAGCTGTGGCAGTCGCGCTCGCAGCGTCTCAGTCGCGGAATCAGTCTGCCCGCAATTGACGAAGACCTCGGGCGCACCGTGCCATTCGGCGGCCCTCAAAATGGCTGACGCAATCGCCTGCCACTGCACCGATGCCGTCGCCACTCCCTCCTCCAGATAGAAGGCTTTTATCTCGAATCGGCCTTCTGCACGGTGCGCCTTGGCGTCGAAACGGCCGATCAACCTCCCCCGGTGCAGAATCGGCAGCACAAAATAGCCATAGCGTCGCTTGGCCGCCGGCGTGTAGCACTCCAACGCATAGTCGAAATCAAACATGGCGCGGACGCGGGCGCGATCCCAAACCACGGGATCAAAGGGCGAAAGCAGCGCGGTGTGCGTCGCGCGCAAACGGCCGAGCAGCGCTTTGTTAAGCGCATCGGCATGGTCCTTATGCACATACGCGGGCCTTTCCCAACCTTGTACGGTAATGCCCAGCAGATCTCCGCTAGCCAGCAGCGGCGCCAGGTCTCGATCAGTCACAGCTGGCTTCAACCTATAGTAATCCGCGACCCAGGCGGCCTGCGTCACTCCCAAAGCGCGCACGCTGTCGAGAATAAAACGCTGCCGCAGCCCGGCCGCCGGCAGCGCTTCGGCGCCGGGATCAAGCGGCGGATCGAGCCGCGACAGCACGTTTTCCGCGACGTCGTAGACGCGCTGAAACCCCTCACGCCGCGCCACCATCAGCTCGCCCAAAGCGAACCAAGCTTCAAGCCAGCGCTTTTCAGGCTTCCAAGACCACCAGCCGGGCTTGCCCG
>CAIKJM010000651.1 GCA_903827735.1 uncultured Rhodanobacter sp.
CAATCGGTCATGCGGCGGTTGCAGTTGAAGCGCGGGCCGGTCCATCGCACACTGGGCCAGCCGATGCCGCTTTTTTGCGCGCCTCGGTATGGTTTCGACCCGCCCTGCTCCGAGGTATCCCGCGCATGACCGCCACCCTGCTCGATGACGCGACCCAGGCGCGCGTTGTTGCCTCCTATCTGAAGCTGCACCCGGAGTTTCTCAGCGACTACCCCGAGTTGGCGGCTCAACTGAAGATGCCGCACGATAAGGGTCCGGTTGCCTCGCTGGCGACCTACCAGCTGCAGAGCCTGCGCGAAAAAAACGTCGAACTCGAACGCCGGCTGGCGGAACTCATCGCCATTGCCGCTGAGAACGAAAAGCTGATGGAGCGCGTGCACGCGCTCACCGTCGCCCTGCTGCGCGCCAATACCATCGAAGTCACCGCGCGCAGCGTGGTGGCCAAGCTCACTGCCGATTTTCACACCGATCAGGTTCGGCTGGTGCTGTTTGGCAGCGAAGCACAGCTGCCGCGCGCCGAATGGCTGGTCCAGGTCACCGGGCCGGACGCGCTGCCGGAGTTCAGCGACTTCCTGCAGCAGAACGAGCCGGTGTCCGGCCGCTTGTCCAAGGAAAGGCTGGAACGCCTGTTCGGGAGCGCTGCGTCCGAAACCCGCTCGGTGGCGATGATGCGCCTCGGTGACGCCGGCATCTTGGCGATCGGCAGCAGCGATCCGGATCGTTTCCAGCCCGGCATGGGCAACCTGTTCCTGAAGATGATCGCCGCCACGATCACTGCCGCGCTGGCCCGCTCGCGAGACGTTTCCTGAGCCAGCGATGACGCCAGAACGCCAGATCGACGACTGGCTTGGCCGCCTCGCCAGCGAGCGGCAGGCCTCGCCGCACACGGTCGCCGGCTACCGCCGCGACCTGGCCAAGCTCACTCGCTTCATGCAGGAAAGCGGCCTCACCTCGTTCGACGCGCTCGACGCCAACCGCATGCGTACATTCGTGGCCACCGAACATCGTGGCAGCAAGGACAGGGAGGGTCTGGCGCCGAAAAGCCTGCAGCGGCTGCTCTCTTCCTGCCGCAGCCTGTTTCGTCAGCTGACGCGTGAAGGTCAGCTCAGCCACGATCCGTTGCTGGGCGTGCGCGGCCCGAAAGTCCGGCGCAAGCTGCCGCAGGTGCTGGATGTCGATGAAGCCAGCGCGCTGGTCGAAACCGACAGCGGCGGCAGGCTGGCCGTGCGCGATCGGGCGATGCTGGAGCTGTTCTATTCCAGCGGCCTGCGCCTGTCCGAACTGGTGAGCCTGCGCTGGCTCGATCTCGATCTGGACGGCGGCGAAGTGCGCGTGCTCGGCAAGGGCAGCAAAACCCGCATCGTGCCGGTCGGCCGGCATGCCGTCACCGCGCTGCGTGCGCTCGGCGCGGAGGAAGGCATGGTGGCGGAAAGCGCGATCTTCCGTGGCCGCAACGGTGCGCCGATCAACCCGCGCACGATCCAGCTGCGTATGAAAAAGCTGGCGCTGCAGCAGGGCATTCCCAAACATATCCACCCGCATTTGCTGCGCCACACGTTCGCCAGCCACATGCTGGAATCCTCCGGCGATCTGCGCGCCGTGCAGGAGCTGCTTGGCCACGCCGACATCGCCACCACGCAGATCTACACGCATCTGGATTTTCAGCACCTGTCCAAGGTGTACGACGCCGCGCACCCCCGCGCCAAAAGCAAACGCTGACGCGCATTGCGGCGGCTTCGCACGACCGCCGCCTTTCGCTAGACATTGAAGCAAGGACTGGCGGCCCCATCTCGGCGGTTCAAGCAAACATTGCGGAGCGCTCATGGAATCGTTTCACGCCACCACCATCGTCTGCGTCCGTCGCGAAGGCCGCGTCGTGATCGGCAGCGACGGTCAGGTCACGCTGGGCAACACGGTGATGAAGGGCAATGCGCGCAAGGTGCGCCGACTTGGCAAGGCCGGTGACGTGGTAGCCGGTTTCGCCGGCGCCACCGCCGACGCGTTCACTTTGTTCGAGCTGTTCGAGCAAAAACTCGAGAAGCACAACAACAACCTGACCCGCGCCGCGGTGGAAATGGCCAAGGAATGGCGCACCGATCGTCGCTTTGGTCGGCTCGAGGCGATGCTGGCGGTTGCCGACAAGGAAGCCTCGCTGCTGATCTCAGGCAACGGCGACGTGGTGGAGCCCGAGCACGGGCTGATCGCGATCGGCTCCGGCGGTCCGTTCGCCCAATCCGCCGCCCTGGCCCTGCTCGAAAACACCGAGCTCGATGCGCGCACCGTGGTCGAGAAGGCGCTGAAGATTGCCGGTGACATCTGTATCTACACCAATCACAACGTGTCGATCGAAGAGCTTTGAGTCGAGCGGGGAACGGGGACTGGGGAACGGGAAACGTGCCGTTCGTCGTAATCCTTCGCATCCCGCTCTGATTTCAGACCTCTTGTTGTCGGTCTGCGCACCAAACTTTCAGCCGTTCAAAAAGCACGCGTTTCCCGTTCCCGGTTCCCCATTCCCGCTTTTAAGAAGTACGCCATGTCCGAACTCACTCCCCGCGAAATCGTCAACGAACTCGACCGCTTCATCATTGGCCAGAACGACGCCAAGCGCGCGGTGGCCGTGGCGCTGCGCAGCCGCTGGCGGCGAATGCAGCTGGCGCCGGAGATGCGCTATGAGGTGACGCCGAAATACATCTTGATGATCGGCCCGACCGGCGTGGGCAAGACCGAGATCGCGCGCCGCTTGGCCACGCTGGCCAACGCGCCGTTCGTCAAGGTCGAAGCGACCAAGTTCACCGAGGTCGGCTATGTGGGTAAGGACGTCGAATCGATCATCCGCGATCTGGCCGACGTGGCGTACAAGCTGACGCGCGAGCAGGCGGTCAAGCGCGTGCGCACACAGGCCGAAGATCGCGCCGAGGATCGCATCCTCGACGCGCTGCTGCCGCGCCGGCAGTCCACGCCGACCGACTGGACCCATGACGCACCCGCGCCGGCGATCGAGAACGACACGCGGCAGAAGTTGCGCAAGCAGTTGCGCGAAGGCGCGCTGGACGAGCGCGAGATCGAGCTAGATTTCGCCATGAACGTCGGCGTGGAAATCATGTCGCCACCGGGCATGGAGGAGATGAGCGCGCAGCTCAAGCAGATGTTCCAGAACATCGGCGGCGCCAAGACCCAGCAGCGCAAGGTCGCCATCAAGGTGGCGCGGCCGATGTTGATCGATGAGGAGGCCGGCAAGCTGCTCAACGACGACGAAATACGCTCGCTGGCGATGGAGGCAGCCGAGCAGAACGGTATCGTCTTTATCGACGAGATCGACAAGGTCGCGCAACGCGGCGACCACGGGCACGCCGGCGTCAGCCGCGAGGGCGTGCAGCGTGATCTGCTGCCGCTGGTCGAAGGCTCCACCGTGTCGACCAAGTACGGCCCGATCAAGACCGACCACATGCTGTTTATCGCGTCGGGCGCGTTTTCG
>CAIKJM010000652.1 GCA_903827735.1 uncultured Rhodanobacter sp.
CCGACACTCTTCACTGACGCAGATCCTCATGGCCGAAGCATTCCGTCCACCCAACCTTGCACTGAGCACGATCGGTCTGTCGCTGGCCACGTTCATGCAGGTGCTGGACACCACCATTGCCAACGTGTCGCTGCCGACCATTGCCGGCAACCTCGGCGTGAGCAGCGATCAGAGCACGTGGGTGATCACCTCGTTCGCGGTGAGCATGGCGATCTCGCTGCCGCTGACGGGCTTTCTCACGCGGCGCTTCGGCGAAGTGAAGCTGTTCGTCTGGAGCACCCTGCTGTTCGCGCTGACCTCGTTCCTGTGCGGCATCTCGCAGAGCATGGGCATGCTGATCATGTTCCGCGCCATCCAGGGTGCGGTGGCCGGTCCGATGTATCCGATCACGCAGAGCATGCTGATCGGCATCTATCCGCCGGAGAAACGCGGCATGGCGCTGGCATTGCTGGCGATGGTCACGGTGGTGGCGCCGATCGCCGGCCCGATCCTCGGCGGCCTGATCACCGACAACTATTCCTGGCCATGGATCTTCTTCATCAACGTGCCGATCGGCATCTTCGCCAGCATGGTGGTGGCGAACCAGATGAAGGGCCGCGTCGAGCAGCTGCAGCGACCCAAGATCGACTACGTCGGCCTGATCACCCTGATCATCGGCGTCGGTGCACTGCAGATCGTGCTGGACAAGGGCAACGACGAGGACTGGTTCAATTCGAACTTCATCATCGTCACCAGCATCATTTCGGCCATCGCGCTGATCGTGTTCGTCATCTGGGAAATGACAGATAAGGACCCGATTGTCGACCTGCGGCTGTTTCGCCACCGCAATTTTCGCTACGGCACGCTGGCGCTGGTATTGGCCTATGCCGCGTTCTTTGCGATCGGCCTGCTGGTGCCGCAATGGCTGCAGCGCAACCTCGGTTACACCGCCACTTGGGCGGGTTACGCCACCGCTCCACTGGGCATCATTCCGGTGCTGCTGACCTTCGTCGTCGGCAAATACGCCACGCGTTTCGATCTGCGCTTGCTTGCGTCGGGCGCGTTCCTGGTGATGGGCGCCACCTGCTTCATGCGCTCGGATTTCTACCTCGACATCGACTTCTACCACGTGGCGGTAGTGCAGCTGATTCAGGGCCTGGGCGTAGCGCTGTTCTTCATGCCGGTGCTGACCATCCTGCTGTCCGATCTGAAGCAAAACGAAATCGCCTCCGGCTCGGGACTGGCCACGTTCCTGCGCACGCTGGGCGGCAGCTTTGCCGCGTCGCTCACCACGTTTCTGTGGGACCGCCGCGCCATCGTGCATCACGAACAGCTCGCCGAAGGCATCACGCCGTACAGCCCGACCGCACAGACGGCCATCGCCCAGCTTGGACATGGCGACTCCACAACGGGAAGCTCGATGATCAACAACATGATTACTCAGCAGGGCTATCAAATCTCGTTCAACGAAGTGTTCCACCTGCTGGGCTGGATCTTCCTTTCGCTGATCGTGGTGATCTGGCTGGCCCGTCCTCCGTTTGCAGCCAAAGCCGGCCCGGCTGCCGGCGGCCACTGATGCATCGGTGTATCGACAGCGAGCCGAGCACAGCCGACGGCTTGAATTTTCATCACTCTGTAAGCACTTCTAGTAAGCGAGCATTCACTTTCAAGCGACGCGTCATCGCAAATCATGCCGCACATTATTTCCGCAACCACGGACATGCCATGCCTTCTTTTCAGAAATTTCTGCGCAACACCCTCGGTTTCGCCCTGGTTGCCCTCAGCGTTCCGGCCGCCGCCGCCACGTTTGAAATCGAAGCCGGCCGCAGTTATTCCAACAGCCATGGCACGCCGGCCGTATTTGCCGAAGGCATCTTCGATGCGCAGCCCATCGGCAGCAGCAACTTCACCTGGGCACCTGACGTATCCCTGGGCTGGATTGATGGTCGCAACCTCTACGACCACCGCATTGAAGGCGAAAACACCCGTGACAACGCCTTCTTGCTCGGCGCAGGCGCACGCTTCCAGTACGGCCAGCCCGGCGACTGGTACCGCCATCTGTTTTTCAGCTTCCAGCCGACGTACAACACTGGGCGCACGCCGGCGCTGAGCGGACCGCTGGAATTCGCCAGCACGTTCGGCTGGCAGGGCAAGCATTTCAGCCTGCAGCTTCGGCATATTTCCAACGCCGGTATTCACGAGCCCAACCGCGGAGAGACCATGGCGCTGGTAGGCGTCAGCTTCTAAGCGGTTCGCCTACTTCATATCGCTGATCTCAAAATCTCCGGTCCCAGCGCCGGGGATTTTTCTTTTTGGGCGCGAAGCCCGGGCCTTCGGCTCCAATCTGAGCGATGATGCGTCGGTTGCACAGGCCCATTCCGGAACCATCGCCATGTCCACGCCGCGCCCCCCGCAACCGTCGAAGGCCAAAGCGTCGCTGACTTCGGGCCCGATCGCCTCAACGCTGCTGTTCTTCGCGCTGCCTATTCTCGGCAGCACCGTGCTGCAATCGCTGAATGCGTCAGTCAACGCGATGTGGATCGGCCACTATCTTGGCGAAGCGGCTCTCTCGGCCGGCAGCAACTCGTCGCTGATCATCTTTCTGCTGCTCAGCATGGTCTTCGGCGTGAGCATGGCGAGCACCATTCTTGTCGGCCAGAGCCTGGGCGCGCGCAATATCGACGAGGCCAAGCGCGTGGTCGGCACGGGCACCGGGTTCTTTGTGGCGCTGTCGGTGCTGGTGTCGGTAGCCGGTTATCTGGGCACGGCATCGATCCTCCGTCTGCTCGGTACGCCGACCGATGCGCTGCCGTTCGCTGTCGCTTATCTGCACGTGATCTTCGTCGCAATGCCGGCGATGTACTTTCTCAATTTTCTGATGATGACGCTGCGCGGCGCCGGCGACTCGAAAACGCCCCTGATCTTCATGGGGCTAGCGGTGCTGCTGGACATCGGGCTCAACCCCCTGCTGATCTTTGGCGTCGGTCCGTTCCCAAAGATGGGCATCGCCGGCTCCGCCACGGCCACGCTCATCGCGCAGATCATCGCGCTGGCCGCGCTCATCACCACGCTGTATCGGCGCAAGCATTTTCTGCGGCTGACCGGCACCGAATTACGCTACCTGCGGCCGGACGCGGCGCTGCTGCGCGCGCTGGTCTTTAAGGGCCTGCCGATGGGCCTGCAGATGATCGTGATCTCCAGCTCGGCGATCCTGATGATGCGCCTGGTCAACGCGTATGGTTCGCACACTGTGGCCGCCTATGGCGCCGCCAGCCAGCTGTGGACGTATGTGCAGATGCCCGCGATGGCCATCGGCGCGGCGGTATCGTCAATGGCCGCGCAGAACGTCGGCGCGCGACTTTGGGACCGCGTAGGGCGCATCGCGCGCGCCGGGCTGATCTACAACTTTCTGCTGGGCGGCACGCTAATCGGCATCATCTACGTGTTCAACCGTGCGGCGCTCGGACTGTTTCTTCCGCACGATGGCGAGGCAATCCGGCTGGCCATGCATTTGAACGTCATCGCGGTGTGGTCGTTCCTGTTCTTCGGCGCCACTTTTGTATTGTTCGGCGTAGTGCGCTCCACCGGCGCCGTGTGGCCGCCGCTGTTCGTGCTGCTGATTTCGATGTGGTTTATACGACCGCCGTTCGCGCTGCTTTTACAATCGCGCCTAGGGGCGGATTCGATCTGGTGGAGCTTTCCGCTGGGTTCACTGGTATCGATGCTGATGGCGATCGCCTATTACCGCTATGGCGGCTGGCGACGCGCGCACATGCTCCAGCCCACGGCGGCCGAGCAGGCGCCGTCGACGGGTCAGGGTGTGCCAGCCACAGCGGTCATGCCCGCCACCGAGTGACGAAAGTTCTTTCAATCGGCCACAGCGAGGTACGCGAAGGACACGCAATATAAAGCTGCCACGCGACTGTCATTCGGCCTGCCTAGAGTAGCCGAATGATTTTTGCACTTCCGCTCGGCGGCTCGACGCTCGCTTTTTTCTTAAGCGTGGAAGCGGCCTCTGCCGACAGCCGTCCGTCTGCACGGCGTCAAAACCGATGACGCTTTCACGCCGCCGCTTTCTACTCGGCGCTGGCACCTTGGTGGGCGCCTGCGCGCTGACCGATGCGCTGAAGCTGGCGCGCGCGGGCGCCGTACCCGGCATGGCCATGCCGATGAGATCGGCGGATAGGAAAATGCCGCAGCTGGCGGCGCCGAAGGTGCCGCTGCTCAACCCGACCTCACTGAGCAAATTCGTCGATGCGCTGCCGGTGCCGCCGATCGCGCGCGCCGCCGGGCAGCGCACGCATCCGGCGTATCCCGGCCGCACGCTGCCGCTCTATCGCATGCAGATGCAGGCGTTTCGATCCAAGCTGCACCGCGACTTGCCGCCCACGCCGCAGTGGGGCTACAACGGCAGCTCGCCCGGACCGACCATCCAGACCACGCGCGGCGAACCGCTGCTGATCGAGTGGGCCAACGACCTGCCGACCGCGCACTTTCTGCCTATCGACCACTCGATTCACGGTGCGGAAAAAGACAAGCCGCTGGTGCGCGCGGTCACGCACGTACACGGCGCGCGCGCGCCGGCCAGCAGCGATGGCTGGCCGGAAGACTGGTACGTGCCGGGCAAATCTTTGCAATACCACTACCCCAGCGTGCAGGACGCGGCCACGCTGTGGTACCACGATCACGCCATGGGCATCACGCGTCTCAACATTTACGCGGGCTTGTTCGGTGCCTTCACCGTGCGCGATGCTGAGGAAGAGGCGCTGAACCTGCCCTCGGGTGACTACGACCTGCCGTTGATTCTTTGCGATCGGCTGATCGCGAAGGACGGCCAGCTGTACTACCCGGTGTCCGACGATCCCTCCGCGCCATGGGTGTCGGAATGCCACGGTAACGCCGTGCTGTGCAACGGCAAGCTGTATCCGTACTTCGAGGTCGAACCGCGGCGCTATCGGCTGCGTCTGATCAACGTGGCCAATACCAGCTTCTTCGATTTGTCGCTGACGCACGGGCACGCCTTTCAACAGATCGCCAGCGATCAGGGCCTGCTCGCCGCACCGCTGGAGCGCTCGCATATTCAACTGTATCCGGCCGAGCGCGCCGAAGTCGTCATCGACTTTTCCGGGATGGACGGCCAATCGCTGCAGCTGCACCAGCAGTCCGAAGGCATCCTGGAATTTCGCGTGCGCGATCGCGGCAAGCGCGATACCTCGGCGTTGCCGGCGGCGCTGCGCGCGGTGCCGCGCATCGATCCATCCAGCGCCGTGCAGCATCGCCAGCTCGCGCTGGGCGAGCAGGACGACACCGGTGGCAACGCCATGACCATGCTGCTGGACGGCAAGATGTGGTCCGATCCAGTCAGCGAAAAGCCGCGCCAGCACACCACAGAGACCTGGAGCTTGGTCAACGTCACCGGCGATGCGCATCCGATTCATCTGCACCTGGTGCGCTTTCAGATCATCGATCGCCGACCGTTCGACCTGTTCGCCTGGAACGCGAATCGCGTCGTCAAATACACCGGTCCTGCCCAGCCGCCGCCGCCGCATGAAGCAGGCTGGAAGGACACCGTGCGCGCCGACGCCGGCATGGTCACGCGCATTGCGATGCGCTTCGACGGCGAGCCGGGTCGCTATGTCTGGCACTGCCATTTCCTCGAGCACGAGGACAACGAAATGATGCGTCCGTACGAGCTTTTGCCCGTCTGAAATCGTGCGTTCCTGCGAATCGGCGCAGAGGTTTTTACGCTGTCGCCGCACTGTCACGCAAGGCGCCTCAGCTGTCGCATGCGCGCCAACGGAACGTCATCTTGCGCGCCCAGACTCCCGCCGACCGTTGCGCCGGCAAGGCCCGCGGTTACGAATCAGGGGGAAACGATTCGATTGCAGCACTGTTGCCACTGCAGGAGACAAAGTCATGCGCTCACCGATTCATCGCAAGCACTACAAGCCACTGTTGCTCGGCCTGCTGACCGCTACCGTCGCCGGTATCGTCAGCGCCCAGAGCACCACACCACCGGACAAGGATGCCGCGTTCCGTCAGGACGTGCCGGCAGCCGCATCCAAACACCAGGCCGGCTTGCCCGGCGGTATCGTTACCATCCATAGCCCAGGCCAGGGCGCCGATCGCAGCGGCTATACCCGCACCCCGATCAAGCACGTCATCCTGCTGATCGGTGAGAACCGCACCTTCGATCATGTCTTTGCGACCTACACGCCGCCCAAGGGCCAAAGCATCAACAACCTGCTGTCCGAAGGTATCGTCAACGCCGACGGCACGCCCGGCCCCAATGTGGCCAAGGCGCAGCAGTGGCAGGCGTCGCAGACGGGCAACTACTCCAACACGCCCACGCACACCACGCCATTCAGCACGCTGCCGTCAATGAACACCGGCGGTGCGCCGACGCAGGCGCCATTCTCTTCCGCCGCACAGGCGCAGTCGGTCGAACCCGCGCTGCCAAGCGATGCTTATCAAGAGCTCGCCGAGGGCGGCACCGGCCTGCCGAACGACGTGGTCGACACGCGCTTCCCCACGCAGCTGGCCAACGCACCGGTCGACATGCACGCGTCGATTAGCTACGACGACTACGCCAACAGCCCCGTGCATCGCTTCTTCCAGATGTGGCAGCAGCTCGACTGCAGCATGCAGAGCGCTACCGCGACCAACCCAAGCGGCTGCCGCGCCGACCTTTTCCCCTGGGTGGAAACCACGATGGGCGCGGGCAACAACGGTGCCACACAGCCGGCCAACTTCACCAACCAGAGCACCGGTGAGGGTTCCACCGCGATGCAGTTTCTCAACGTGGCCAAAGGCGATGCACCCTACTTTGCCGAACTGGCAAAAACCTACACGCTGAGCGACAACTTTCATCAATCGGTGATGGGCGGTACCGGTGCAAACCACATCATGCTCGGTTACGGCAACCCGATCTTCTACGCCGATGCGAACGGCAACCCGACCGCGCCGCCGAGCAACCAAATCGAAAACCCCAACTCGCAGTCCGGTACCAACAACTGGTGGGTGCAAGACGGCTACGGCGGCGGTTCCTACGTCAACTGCGCAGATGACACCCAGCCCGGCGTGGCGGCGGTCAAGGGTTATCTCAGCTCGCTGCCGTACCGCACCTTCCGCGGCACTGACTGCAAGCCGGGCGCGTATTACCTGGTGAACAACTACAACCCAGGCTACATGGGTGACGGCACGCCGGCACCGCTGGGCAGCACGCAGTTCACCATTCCACCGACCAAGCAGGACAACATCGCCCTGCTGCTGAGCAAGCACAACGTCAGCTGGAAGTACTACGGCGAAGGCTGGGGCGACGGCAAGGAAAACGGTGAGGCAG
>CAIKJM010000653.1 GCA_903827735.1 uncultured Rhodanobacter sp.
TCCGGACCCAGCATGTCGCCAGCGGCAATACGGAACAACAGCGCGTAGCCGATCTGACCAGCGGCGCCGGTAACGGCAACTCGAACGGGTGCTTTCATGGGGTTGGCTCCTTGAGTGAGCGATGAGTGATGCGGAGAAAAAGGTTGAAATCAACACCGACTGGGCTTTGCGAATTAAAGCGCTCAAACCAGCTCGGAAAAAAATTGCTGGATACGCCGTAGGCCCGGCTCCAGCTGTGCGGTGGGACAGGTATAGGAGATACGCAAGGCGCGCGGCTCGCCAAACGCCGAGCCCGGCACGCAGGCGACGCCGGTGGCCTCGAGCAGCGCCGCGCAGAACTCCACGTCGTTACCGATCCTTACGCCGTTATGGCTTTTGCCAAACGCCACCGAAATATCCGGGAACGCGTAGAACGCGCCCTGCGGCCGCGGGCAGATCACGCCCGGAATGGCGCGCAGGGCCTCGACCACGATGTCGCGCTTACCCGCAAATTCCGCGCACTTGGCCTGCGGCACATCCTGTGAACCGCTGAAGGCGGCAATCGCAGCCGCACTGATCACTTCCGGCAAGCTGGTGATGTGATTCGAGTTGAGCGTCGTCATCGCCTTGGCCACCGATTCCGGCCCGGCGATGAGGCCGACGCGCCAACCAGGCATTCCATAGGTCTTGGAGACGGAATCGACAAAAATCAGCCGCTCGCGCAGCTCGGGCCTGGCATGCACGAAGTTGTGATAGCCGAGGCCATCGAACACCATCGAGTTGTAAATATCGTCGGTGACTATCCACGTGTCCGGATAGTTCACCAGCACATCGGCTAGTGCCGCGATTTCGTCACGCGTGTACACCATGCCGGTGGGATTGGACGGGTTATTGAACAGGAATACCTTCGGCTTGCGCTGCAGCGCGGCTTCCAGCTGTACCGGCGCCAGCTTGTAATTCTGCACAGAGGGGCAAGGCAACACATTGACCCTGGCCCCCACGATATCGGCGATATCGTGATACGTGGTCCAGTACGGCGCCGGGAAACAGATCTCATCGCCTTCGTTGAGCAAGGCTTCGGCGAGGTTGTAGAGCACGTGCTTCGCACCGATGCCGATCGACACATTCAGACGACCGTAACCGGTCAAACCTAATGCCTCGATATGCGCGAGAAACGCATCCAGCAGCGCTTCCGGCCCGCGGTTGCTGCCGTACTGTCCGGAGTCGTGCGAAAGCGCCTCGCGTGCCGCCGCGTATACGTGCTCGCCCGGCAGGAAGTTCGGCACACCGATCGAGAAGCTGATGATGTCTCGACCGGCCGCCTTGAGCTGCTTCGCCTTCTCGGCAATCACCATGATGGCGCTGGGTTTGGCACGACCGACACGCTGGGCAAGCTGGGGCATGGGCTCTCTACGCGCTTAAGCAAAGGCCATGATTTTATCACGATGCTGCGCAGCCGCACGGATATCGATGACGGGCAATTGATGCCCTCGCCTCGAGAATGGGATAAATCCTACTCCGCGCTGCGCGGCGAACGCGCCGATCGTTCGCGGGTCGTCAGGCCTGCGTCGAACCGAGCAATTTGCCGGCCAGGCCTTCGAGCATGCCGAGATTGAAACCGCCGCCCTGCCCTGCATCCGGTACCTGTCCATCCGGCGTCAGATGATCCACCGCATGCGGCAGCACCTGGGAAAGCTTGCCAAGCAGATCGTTCGGGTCCACGCCCATTCTGCTGGCA
>CAIKJM010000654.1 GCA_903827735.1 uncultured Rhodanobacter sp.
CGCGCGAACGAAATTGGGGACGGAGGCTGAGGTTTCCCCACGTTTTCATGCTGCCACAGCCATTTGATCGAGCAGTGCCGGAGATGGCTTTCGCATCTGCTCCATGAGCTCTTCGAGCCTGGCGTTTGACCATCGTCGCAGCAGCGCTTCATGGCCCAGCCGCATGATCGAGTACAGCCGTCGCTTGGATCGAAACGGCGCCAGCCATTGATCTATCCCTGCGGTTTCGCAAGCCATGCCGACCAGCCAGCTGGCGAAGGCTGCCATCGTGTGGAGCAACAGCAACACTTCGATACGCTTGTCCTTGCGGGTCAGGCTGTCTTCAAAGGCATGACCGTAGCGGTGGGATTTGAGATCCCGGAAAGACAGTTCGATCTGCATGCGTCGCGTGTAATGACCCAGCACTTCCTGCACAGGTCAGGCCGCTAAGGCATATGCCTCAGCGGGTGTTTTCGAAACAGGGGTCAGAGTGCACTTTTTTCAGTCGGCCGGAGCTTTGCCGAAACCCGGGTCAGAGTGCACTTTTCTGCGAAACCCGGGTCAGAGTGCACTATTTCAGGCGACCGGCGCTTTGCGGAGCCGCCCGATCTTTATTCGGAAAACAGCAAAACGGCGGGCGTCGGTGCCTGGACAATAAGTTTGCGGGGAGGCTGAAGAAAGGGGGCAGGATGAAAATTTTTCAGTAGCTTGGGAATTCGCCAAGTCGCTCGACTTTGAGTTGTTTAGCTGGGCGCAAATTCTCGGCCTCGTTGGAAAAATGAAAGGGATCTAGTGTTATCTAATTTGATGCGTGATTCGTCCTTCGGAAATTAACTCGCGTATAGGAACTAGGCTAATTATATGAGCTATAGATTTATGCCATGGAAAGCACTAATTGTCGTGGCTGTATCGTCATGTCTTCTAGCGTGTGCCACGGCACAGGGGCCGACCTATGTCGCGGCCCCACGTCCTGAAGGCGGTAAAGCCTTGGTCTACATCTACAGGCAAACTCTTGGTTACTTTCAGAGTGCGTATACGCCTCGGGCGTCAGTGGATGGAAAACCACTCGCTGACCTTCCGAGGGATAGCTATACGTACGCATATGTGGATCCAGGCGAACACACGATAGCGGTAAAGCACAACTTCCTTGCCGGTATTCCGTCGGTGCAGCTGGCACTGCATGCTGCATCCGGAGGTGTTTATTTCATTAGCTATCAGGATCCCATTCGCCCCGGCGCGTCAATCATTTTTTATATCGCGAAGATCCAAAGCTTCTCAGGTAAAAGCCAACCCTCTGAATTACAGAACATGCGATACGTCGAACCAATTCGTTAGCTGCAAAGGTGTTGGATGGTGCGAAACCCGGGTTGCGAAACCCGGGTCAGAGTGCACTTTTCAGTCCGAAACCCGGGTCCGCTGAAACCGGGGTCAGAGTGCACTTTATCGCCGGGTCAAACCCGGGTCAGAGTGCACTTTTCAGTCCGTCGAATCTTTACGGGGCCGCCCGATCTTGAGTGGTCCGGCCGGTCGCGCGAGCTGAGCTTCGATGGCGGAACGAAAGCGATCTGATCCAAGCGCGTGCTGGCGTTGCAGGTGCAGCCGAATAGCCAGGATATCCTCGTCGGAAAGCGTCTCCATGGTAATAGCGCGGTAGGCGGCGCAACGTTGCTCCCGAGTTGTTCCAAGTCGCTGATAGTTGGGATGCGGATGTATGAGCAGGTCGTCGTGGCCGAGCGCGTTGCAACCGTGGCTCGACCACAGGTAGTCGGCCGGATCGGTACACACGGCTGCGCGCACCGGGTTGAGCTCGATATATCGATAGCAGTGCAGCAGATATGTGTCGCGATCTACCAGGGACGATTTGTAGCGTCATTCCCAGAGCGTTCCGGTGCGGTGGTAGCGGTCGTTGACGTAGCGGACGTATCGCCGCCCCAGCGCCTGCATGAGCCGGGCGATTTGTCCGCTGCCAGTCGGCGTCATCAACAGGTGGACGTGATTGGTCATCAGTACATAGGCATGCACGGCACAGCCCTCACGCAGCGCGATCTCCTTGAGATCCTGCAGGTAGCGCTGGCGGTCGGCGTCAGCGAAAAAGCAGGGCTGGCGGTCATTGCCGCGTTGGACCACATGCTGGGGAATGCCGGGGAGGTCAAGTCGTGGCCTGCGTGGCATGGGCGGCTCCTTGCCAAAGACTTTAGCGTGCCTGTTTCAACCCGTGGTTTCTGTCAGCGCCGCTCGACCACGCCCATCGGAAAAGTCGACTCTGACCCCGGTTTTGCTTTTGTTCGACGCTTCCGTTCTAACGACACCCGGAGATTTTGATGGCCGCAATCATCGTGCTGGCGATCCATCTCGCCATCATCGCGTTCAACGTCGCGGGCTGCGTGCTGATTCCACTCGGCGCGTGGCTCGGCTGGCGTTGGGTGCGCGAGTTCTGGTGGCGGCTGGCGCATCTGCTCAGCTTTGCTGTCGTAGCGATTCAGGCCCTGCTGGGGCGCGCCTGTTTCTTGACCATCTGGCAGGACGAGTTGTCCGGCACCACGCAGGTGCAGCCGCTGATCGAGCAATGGATCGACGGGCTGATCTACTGGGATTTGCCGCTGTGGGTTTTTGCCGCCGCGTACGTCGCGGTGTTCGTGTATGTGGTCGCATTGTGGGTATGGGTGCGGCCAGGTAAGTGGCGATCGAACCGGATGGTGTAGCGGAAAGGTGTCAGATGTATGGCATGTCGCCGGCCGCTCGACTCGCTTCGGAAGCCGGTAGCGCAGTTGCTTTCCTTCAAGCGTGCGGTTGATGGGCCGGTGCGCACGGAAGGCTGATAAGGTGTCGGGGATATTTTCCGGAACGCATCGGGGATATACCAATTAGTCGTGGACAGCCGTCGTCTGACTTCACCAGCCACGCAAGGGGAAATTTATGAGCAAACAGTTGTTCATCAACCTTCCGGTCGCCGACCTGCCGAGGTCCATCGCGTTTTTTACGGCTTTGGGTTTTGCGCTCAAGCCGGAGTTCACCAGCGACGACGGCGCCGGCTTTGTCATCAGCGACACGATCAGCCTCATGCTGACGACGCACGCCCAGTTTCGGGTCTTCACGCCGAAGGAAATCTGCGACACGAGCAAGGCGGTTGAAGTGTTGCTATCCATTGGTTGCGAAAGCCGCGAAGAGGTCGACAGCCTCGTCGCCAAGGCCCTCGCTGCTGGTGGCACCACTTACGACGAGCCGGAAGATTTCGGCTTCATGTACACGCACAGCTTTATCGACCTGGATGGCCACGGCTGGGGCGTACTGCATATGACGGGCGCATCGGAATAGCGGTGATGCAGGCTATCGCTGCGCGTTCATTCGCGGCGGCTTGAGTTGCGCGAAGTGGGTGAGAAGGCCTGCGTTGGATGTAGGACAGCGTGGGAGCAGGCGGGCTCGCATAAAAGGGGTCTCGGGTAGTTTGTCGGAGTGGCGCCAGTACGCCGGCCACAAAGCGCGGATGTTCCGACGCGAAAGGGTCGAAGGCCATACGGCGCAAACACGTAGCGAGTCAGAAACATCTCGCCGTGAGGCGGGCGACACCGAACACTCCGATGACGACGTCATTGGACATCGTCATAGGCAAAGGGAATGACGTGCAAAACAAAGCGGATAGCGAACTGGGGCGAAGCGGCCAGACGGGCGGGCAGAGTGGGGGTCACGGCGGTAAGCCTGACACCGGAAAAGCTGCTGCAGCGGCGGCCCCCGTCGTGACAGTCAATGGCGTCGAACGGAAGCTCGCGCCGTCGGCGCGAGGGTCGAAGCAGCTCGCTCGCCCCGCGCTGCAGATTGCGCCGCCCGGCATCGCGCCGCCCGAGCCGCCGGTTTCGGCGAGCCTGCGATCGAAGTGTCCTCCCGTTCTAGACCAGGATCCGATCCAATCGTGTGCGGCCTTCGCTTTCACTGGCGCGTTGCGCTTTCTTCATTTGGCCGAGGGGCTCGATGAACCGTTGTCGCCGTTGTTCTGTTACTACGCGACGCGTGTCCTGGTCGAGGCCGAGCAAACCAGCGACGACTCGGGATGCAAGGCAGATGCGGTAGTCGAGGCGCTAGAAAGCTACGGCGTGTGCGTCGAGAGCGCGTGGCCTTACGACACCCAGAAATTCTCCATCGCGCCACCGACTGCCGCTTTCGATGACGCGGCCAAGCGCAAGCTGACCAAGGCTTTGCGAGTGACGACGCTCCGCGCGATCAAGCTTTCGATCGCCGCAGGGTATCCGGTACCGGTGGCCTTTCCCGTGGCGCAGTCCGTTGGCTACGGTAGCGATGCCGTGCCTTCGCCGACATGGCGCACGGGGATTTTCCCGGTACCGACGTCAGCAGCCCCTGGCGACGCGCCGGCTGGCAGCGCAGGGAGCGCGGCGGGGTCATCTGAGGGTTCTGCCGGCTCCTCGGGCGGCACGGGTGGTTCCTCTGGTGGTACTGGCGGCTCCTCCGGTGGATCCGCCGGCTCGGGTGGTGGAGCGGTGGGATCGTCGGGTGTTGCTGCCGGCTTCGCAGGCGGACCGGTGAACGACGCCAATCTCTTTCATCCACCCGCCGCGGATCCCGCCGATGGCTACCATTTCGTGCTGGCCGTGGGTTACGACGATGCGACGGGCCTGCTCGAAATCCAGAACTCGTGGGGTCCTCACTTTGGCGATGGCGGATACGGCTATCTGCCCTATGCGCTCTTCGGACCAACACAGGACACGCTCATCGCCGACCCGAGCGTGCTCGCCGAAGACCCGTGGACGCTACGACTTCAGTCCGATGACCTGCGCGTGGCGGCAGTGGGCGGGTAACGCTCTCCATAAGGAGAAGGTATCCGGGCCAAATTTCGATCGAATTGTCCTTGATACTTTTCTACTCTGAGTCCGCGGACGGGGCCAATGTCATTGAGGCGAGGCGGAGACAGGCAAACCTCGCTATCGTGCCGTTCTAACTAAAAAAACACTATGACAAAAAACTACGAACCGCCGCTGACCACCAACCCGCACTCGCCTCTGTACCGCGTTGATAAGGCCATCCGCGCTGCGCAGCAACGGCTCGACGCCGCGATCGATGCGAAGCGCCATCACACCAGCCAGAATCTCGCGTATGAAGTCATCAAGGAGGCACGCGAAGGGCTGAAGAAGTGCGAGCTGCTGCGCGTGGCCAAGATAAAGGAAGTTGCGCAGAGGGCGGCGGAGAGCGGAGTCATTGAAAAATAGCGACAGAAGAAACGTAGGCCTAGAAAATATTTTGATGCGGCCGTGTTGCCTGGCTGATGCGAATAGTTGCCTGGGAGCTGGCGCCCGTTTTCTAACCGAATTCAGTTTTGGTTGCCATCGTCTGCTGCGCCTCTCGGAGGGAATATATGCGTAAGACATTCACTATTGCGTTCGCCATGGCATTCAGCTGCCTTTGTAGCGCCGCTGACGTAGTGAAGTTCCACACCATCACCGATCCGGTTTACACAAAGCCAGCGACCCTAGTCGATATCGGTCACGGGCAGCGATTGAATCTGTATTGCATGGGATCCGGCGCGCCAGCAGTCATTTTCGACGCTGGCCTGGGAGATTCGACCATTGCCTGGGCACTCGTACAGCCTGCGGTCTCCAAAAAGACGATGGCGTGTTCGTTCGATAGGGCAGGTCTGGGGTTCAGCGACGCAGCGAGACGACCCAGTACGCCGATCAACCAGTCGGAAGATTTGCACGCACTCTTGCAAGCGTCGCACATCAAACCGCCATACGTACTCGTTGGACACTCGATGGCGGGTATGAACGTGCGCGTCTACGCGGACAAGTATCCAAATGAAGTTTCCGGGTTGGTGATCGTGGATGGATCGCATGAAGATCAAACGGAACGCATGTGGAGCGTAGACCCGGCACGTAGGGCGTATTACAAGAAAAATAGTGACGCGCAGCTCAAGAAGTTGAGTCGGTGCGTTGACTATGCCAAGAAGGGTCTGGTCGAGGGGACGCCCGAGTTCAAGTTATGCATCAGCGAATTCGGTTTGCCGGATTCTCGCTACAGCGCGGCTATCAATGCCGCGCAGGAAAAATACACCATCACACCAGCATGGCAAGCAGCCAACGTCTCCGAAGAAGAAAATTTTGCTCATGAAAGCGCGGATGAGACGCGTGCGACGAGAAAAGATTTTGGCGACATGCCCCTCTTCGTACTGACGCATTCGCCGCCCGCAAAAAGCAAGGGCGAGACGCAAGATAAGCGGAACAGATTTACGCTGGCCTGGGAGGAGCTCCATTCGGAGGTGGCCGCCATGTCGACGCGTGGCGTCAATATTATTGTGCCGAACTCGAAGCACTACATCCAATACGACCACCCGCAGGTTGTCGTAGATACCGTACTGGAAGCTGTGAATATTGCTCGAGCCCAATGAGCTGAGAGTGGATTGCTGGCATCCATTCGCTGCGGTTAGTCGACCTTGCCGTTTGGGCCGACGATAGAGCCATAGCCGCCCTGGGTAGCGATTATCGCCGGCACAGGCTTTCTTGAGGGCGCCGCTGCGCCAGCCACAAATCGTTGCCCGCCCGGAAAATTCTCGCTGGCTGTGGCTATAAATCAGCCTAACCGACGTCGCTCAAAGTGACGACGGCCGATCGGCGCCTTCCTGATGACGGCGAATGGGTTTCAGCTTGTCGCACAACATTCTGTCCGCAGCTGGCCGCTTGTCCGCAGCGTCCGATGTCCGGATGAAGTGTCCGCGGACGAATGCGTTGTTTCGATGAATCCTGAAAAGTGGCATAGGAACGCGCTTTCCGGCGGGTGTAGGCATTGGCACGGTGCTTGCCATATACCTCTCGAACGCTTCGTTTCCTTAGCTCTTGGAGAGCCACTATGAAATTTGAAATCGAAACCCTCTTGTTGCGTAGCCTGTTTGGCGCTTGCGTGCTGATCAGCGTGATGACGGTCGGCAACATGCTGTTGTTGTAGGCGGCCGATGCCACGAAGTGGCGCCGATAGCACGCTGACTTTTACTGCCGCCGGCTTGGTTTAAATGCTTTAGCTGAGCGGCTTTCGTTCCGCTTCACCCTTCAACATAGGAAGAAACCCATGGACTCCATTCTCTCGTTCGGTTCTTTGGCACGCCGGATTACTCGTGTCTTCGTTTCAGCCAGTCTCGTCGGCGCCATTGCTGTAGCGGGAATGGCGACCGCTAGTGCGCAGGAGACAGTGGGCTCCGTGTTCGGCAAGGCGCCTGCAGGCTACAGCGTTGCTGTGCGCAGCAACGCAACCGGTACTGGCCGAACGGTAAAAGTGGATGCCAGCGGCCGTTACTCGGCGCGCCAGCTGCCAGCGGGCACGTACACCGTGACGCTGAAGCAAAGCGAACAGCCCATCGCGAAGCATCTCAATGTGCCGGTGATCGTCGGGCGCGGCGTTCAAGTGGATTTCAACTGCAGCGACATCCGATGCAGTGAGGTCGCCAACGCGCAGTGAGTTGCTTCGCATGGATGCGAGCTCGTGAAAGATAAAGGTCCGGCAGGCTGCCGGGCTTTTTCAAGCGATGCGAAACGATAACGGCGAAACGATAGGCTGGCGCATCATCGCGTATGCATTTCCAGCGGAGCCGAGGACACGTGAAAACCGAAAGGCTTTCATCCGCATGGAAACTTTAGTCGCCGCTTGAGGCGTGGCCGGTAAATACCGCCAACTGTGCGGCGAACGCTCGCTCGAACGCGGGACGCGCTTCGGCACGGGCGACGTAGGCAGCGAGATTTGGATATTCGTCCAGCATGCCGGACGCTTTCGCCCTGAGCAGTACGCTGACCATCATGAGATCGCCCGCACTGAACGCGCCGTCGAGCCAGTCGGCGTTGCCCAGTCGATCGGAGAGCTGCTTCAGCTGGCCGCGTATACGTTCCTGGACCAGGGGCAAACGCTCCTTGCTCCAAGGTTTATCGCCTTCAACAAATTTGACGGTGACCAGCTCAAGAATCGGTGGCTCCACCGTGTTGATCGCAGCAAACATCCAAGCGATCGCGCGCGCTCGCGGGTTTGCCTCGCGTGGAAGCAGGCCGTTATGAGTCTGTGCGATATGCAGCACGATGGCTCCCGACTCGAACAGCACGAGATCACCTTCCTCATAGGTAGGGATCTGTCCGAACGGATGCAGGGCTCGATGCGCGGGCTCCTTCATCGAAGTGAACGGAAGCAGCCGAACCTCGTACGGCTGCCCCACTTCTTCCAGCGCCCAGCGCACGCGCATATCGCGCGCGAGACCCCGGCCGCGATCGGGCGAATTTGCAAAAGCGGTGATGGTGGGGATCACGGCGAGGCTCCTGCCGATGGGATGAGACTGCGTAATGCAACGATGAGGACTCATGTCGACAAAGATCGCTGCACGGTCGATAGGAAGCCATAATCGCGCTCAAATCGTCCATCTGCAAATCACATTGCCGAAGATCGTGCCGATGCACTTCTCGCGGTACTTTGCATAAGACAACATCAACGGGCTGTTTTGTACGGCACGTTTTCGCCCAACGTCAGCGTCGTTCCGTCCGGCTTGCGCTGTCTTTCACCGCCGCGCAACATAGCGCAGCTGTTTTCGTCCACGGTAAGGAGTACCGATGAAATCTGCACGCATTCCGTTACTGGGAGGCCTGGCTCTGGTAAGTCTCTTCGCTTCGGCGCAAACCAATCTGCCAGCCGTGAAAGTCACTGCACCGGAGTACTCATCGCAACATGGCGGTTATCTGATCTCCGGCGATTTCAAAGTTGACCCTCGCATGCCGTCGGTAGTGTTTCCGGCACAGGCTTTGGTGAAGGACGACATTCTCAGCATCGAGCCGATCCATCTACAGGACAACGAATATCTGGTGCTGCAGGAATGCGCATCCAGCGACTGCCACGAGGCATCGTTGGTGCGTTTCTGGAAGTCGGACGATATCGGCGGTGACGATACCCGCCGTAATCGGGTCTGGATCACCCACGAGAACAAGTACTTCATCTGGCTCAAGCGCCTGCCCGAAATATCCGGCGCGAGCTGCGGCCAGGGTTGGCTGATGTTCGAGTCAAGAACCATCAAGTGCGGCAGCCACTTCACCAGCTTCCAGCAGATCAGCCCGCCGCTGATGCTGATTCCC
>CAIKJM010000655.1 GCA_903827735.1 uncultured Rhodanobacter sp.
AAGCCAGAATTATTGTGGGGTACAGCACCCACTGGGCTCGCTTCGATGGACTTTTAAAGGTCAGGTGGGATTTCATGAGCCCTAACGCTGGAGTTAAGCGGCGGCGGAGCCGTCCGCCTTGAACGATTGGTTAGGTGAGCTTACCCGACGGCGGAAAAGCAGGCCTAGAAAAACACCCAGCGCCAAGGTTAACGGACCAGCCCAAGAAGCAACCAGATACGACACGCCAGCTTCTCGCGCAATTGCAGGGCCGACATAAGGATCTGTGACCTCAATTAGATGTGCGACGAAGAACAGAATTGGTACTGGAAGAACGAGTAGAAGCAGCCAGCGCATATAAACCGCGGCCAGAAACGCCAAGATTGCTGGAGCAATTGCCCATGCCCAGACCACTAGCTCAGAGCTTTCCTTGTCCATGACCTCTGCGTGAGCAGTAATGGGGAGCAATAATAGAATTAGAAACGCGAGTTTCATGGCTCACCTAACGCTGGAATTAAGCGGCGGCGGAGCCGTCCGCTTGAATGACTTGTTAGGACGGCGGCCCGCCACGCCGAAGTATGGCTGCACGATAGCGCTGCTTTTGATGCCCGGCAATGCCTTGACGGTGATGGCGTGCGCAAAGAGAACGTGCGGCTAGCGACGAACTCGATGATGCCGAGCACTGCGCGCGATGCGGCATAGAGGGAAGCGAAAAACTAAAACGCGCGCAACGTGCGAGACACGACAGAGCCACTAAGTAGATCAACGCACGCTGGCCCACAACACCACCCGTGTGGAACGCGAACCCGACGACGTAGGGCAAACACAAAAGAAAATGCTCTGCCGCCTAACGCTGGAGTTAAGCGGCACCGAAGGTGTCCGCCTTGAACGAGTTGTTAGGGACTGACCGTATGCTACTTACTCTCGATTTGCCACGGACACAAATGCTGATGCTCTATGTATATTGGCGATAAAAGACGGTCACCGATTTCTGAAACTATGTTTGCTACTTCACGCTGAAATATATTAAAAACCTCAGCACTACAGTTTGCTCTCACCAAGTTAGCGGTGCTGCAAAGAAGGTCGGAAGAGTGAAGTATTTGGCCGCAGAGTTCTTTAGCGATGTTTTCTGGGATTTCCATTTCAACCTCTTTGCTTGTAATTCTTGCCTAGATGCCCGTTGTCCCTAACGCTGGAGTTAAGCGGCGGCGAAGCCGTCCGCCTTGAACGAATTGTTAGAGCGCATACGTTATTGCTTAACCGTCATGTCAATTTCGATTGGCATGATGCGGTTACCAAAGCTTTCTGGCAACGCCGGAAATGCAGCGCGCTCGAAGCCACTCGCAAAACATGCAGACATTTTTGTTTTTGGCCGTACTTCCACGCGCGAAAGAGCACGGCTTGGCAAAATGTCGGCGACTAATGTAAATGTCGTGACGTCAGGTCTGGTGCCATCGGGGAAGCATCGCCGCATGACGGTAGCCGTATAACTTCCTACCTGTTGCCATAGCAAGGGCTGATAGGCCTTTCCGGAGGATGACGCCTCTACGACCTTGGCTTCATGCACTCTTGTAGCGAATGAATCTGCTGCGACTGCATTACTTGCTAAAAAGATGAAAGCTACAAGTACGAGAGTTATTTTCATGGCGCTCTAACGCTTGAGTTAAGCGGCGGCGAAGCCGTCCGCCTTGAACGAATTGTTAGGCCGCCTATGAGCCATGCCGTTGCATGAGCGCAAGGATAAGTTGCGGCTGGTAAATGGCCCAACAACCAAAAAGACAGATTGCAATGCTCCCAACAATGCCGAAGCTCGCAGCCGCGAAACCACCATGCAACCGCTTACGGTAAAACCACCAGACACCTACGACAAAAATTGGGAGGCCTACGCACAGATAGTAGAACGAAAACACAAACCGAGCTTGCGGCGATAGCTGGTTCGAAACAGGCGCATAAAAAGCGATACAACCTGGAACAAAAACGAAAGCTACAAAGACGACAATGATGGCTGGCAAGAGCCCTAGTAAAAGCAACAGTATCTCTTTGCCGCTGAATTTCATAAGGCCTAACGCTTGAGTTAAGCGGCGGCGAAGCCGTCCGCCTTGAACGAATTGTTAGGGGTTCTGCGCATAGCCGGCCAACATTTCGGGTGGCAAGAAAAGTTCTTGATGAACGAGTGCGGCCCCGTACCCGGAGCATTGGATGCCCTGTTCCTCCTTCGGGGATTTCAGGAAATCCTGTGCAACGAGAACTCGTGCTTGTTGTAACTCCGGGGTGCGCTCTGTAAGCAAGTCTTGCAATCCAGGGATGTGATACTTCAGGAGCTTCCAATTCTTGAACGCTGCTGAAAATTGCTCTTTGTGATCCGGGAATGCCTTGCCGCAGCCTTCCATCGTTGCGCCCATGACTGCAATGAGTTGCCTAATTTTAGGGCAGTTCTTGTCACAGCTCTGAGCAGACACGGGTTGTCCGGTTACTACGAAGAGGACTAGCAATGCACACTTGTCGCGAAGCTTCATCATGACCCCTAACGCTTGAGTTAAGCGGCGGCGAAGCCGTCCGCCTTGAACGAGTTGTTAGGCCACCGTACAAAGGCCTTCTAGGCTGAGGTGTTTCTCTGTACCTTTTGAAGTCACTACCAACGATACCAATATCTCGGCGCCTTTGTCGGTGGGCACGACACATTCAACGGCTGCAAATAGACCCGTGGCGTTTGCTTTGAAGTACGACACAGAAGCTTGGGTGAGGTCGCCAGCGAGCATCAGTGTTTTACTGTTGAGCTCACTTAAGTAGACCGCGAGGTCGTCTCTGATTGCAGTGGGACGGTCTCGACCGTAAGCCAGTGCGTAACCGAAACGAGTAGCCAACGCATCAAAGTCACTTGCGACCAGCAAGCCAATTGCCTCCGCTGCTAGTTGTAGCAGCGAGTCTCTGTCCGTTTGAGTATCGAGAATTTCCATATACGGCCTAACGCTGGAGTTAAGCGGCGGCGAAGCCGTCCGCCTTGAACGAGTAGTTAGATTTTTACTACGTAGTAAGTGAAATATTGACCCATGTAGCTGAGAAAGAAAGAGACTAGGAGCAAAAAAATAAATAGCAAAGTGGCAACAATCCCGCCCTTTGCTCCGCGCGACCGGAAAAAATAGTAGGGAAGTGCCAGTACGGCCAGTGCAATGACGCTAAGGTTTAAGAAAAATGCACGCCGATAAGATCGTTGATCGGCATCTAGTCGATACCAAACAAAAATGAGAAGTGCCGAAACCAGAACTAGAGAAATCGGTAGGCTAGTTGGAGGATGTAAATGTCTTGCGCGGTAATACTGCGAGATGGCGCCGCCTGAGAAGGACACGAAGCCTATAATCGCCAACACTAGTGTCTTGGGTTTCATTGCCGCCCCGGTAGATCTAACGCTTGAGTTAAGCGGCGGTGAAGCCGTCCGCCTTGAACGATTTGTTAGGTCGCCCGCTACGCATTGTGCCGAGGATACCAAACACCCCGGACAACCATAGGCCCAGAATTTGGAACGACATGCTTTTGGTCGAGCTCCGCAAAAGTGACGTGCTGCAACACATTAGTGAATCGAACTTCCTTTGGCGGATAGCCAAATTGATGCAGTAACTGCTCAGCTTCCGCCTGGGTACAGGCCGTGACGCCAAAGCCGAGGCCCTTAGTCACGTTGAACCAGAAAGATATGAGCATTGAAGGCCTAACGCTGGAGTTAAGCGGCGGCGGAGCCGTCCGCCTTGAACGAATTGTTAGGTGCTGCACCAACGAGCAGAGCCCCTGGCATTAGCTTAGAACTACGAGTGGCACTTGTAAGCCAGTGCCAATAATTATTGAAGCAACAGCGAGCTTTTGGGTGCGGCTCATACGCCGATTATTTTTTGCGACTGCATCAAGAACTGCGGGGCTACCATATCCGCTGAGAGCGTATCCCGCTGGGCTTGAACGCCAAAGCATGACCGTCCCTGCTGCGGTAAGTGTCATGCCTAGAATTGCTAGCAATCTGGGAAGCATCGTTTTTAGACCTAACGCTTGAGTTAAGCGGCGGCGAAGCCGTCCGCCTTGAACGAGTTGTTAGGCGCGCCCCCGCACGAAGTAGGCACCGTAGAAGTCCCTTGCATCCTCCCAGTCCTCCTCGAAGGCTGCGAGAACCTTTGCAAGGTAGGGAATTTTTGTCCAGTCGCTTCTGGCGACAGCGTTGCTGTGCATGGCCTCGAATGCGCTCTTTAGCTCAGTCCAGCGCAAACCATGTACACAAAACTGTACAAACCAAGCGTCGTAATGCTCAGGATCCAGAGCGCTAGAGATTAGGCACTGGGCAAATGCCTCACGCTCTTCAGGGTGTCTTGCGATTAGGTCGAGCGCGGCGCTTCCGAACGGCACTACATCAGGGGCGTTGAAAGTGTCAGCAAGCCGCGCAGTGGCCGCGTTAGAGATGCCAAGAAATTCTTCAACTGGTGACATAGTTTGCAGAGCACCTAACGCTGGAATTAAGCGGCGGCGGAGCCGTCCGCTTGGATGACTTGTTAGGACGGCAGCCCGCCACGCCGAAGTATGGCTGCACGATAGCGCTGCTTTTAATGGCCGGCAATGCCTTGATGGCGATGGCGTGCGCAAACAGAACGCGCGGCTAGCGACGAACTCGACGATGCCGAGCACCGCGCGCGACGCCAAGCCCGAGGAACCAAGTAAAAAACGCGCGCAACATGCGAGATACGACAGAGCCACGAAGTAGGTCAACGCACGCTGGCCCACAACACCACCCGTGTGGAACGCGAACCGGACGATGCAGAGCAAAC
>CAIKJM010000656.1 GCA_903827735.1 uncultured Rhodanobacter sp.
CCGCTGACCAGTGCCGCCGGCGCTCGCGACTCCGACACCGTCAAGCTGCTGCTTCAGCTGGGCGCGGATGCCAACGCAAGCAACGGAGACGGCGTGACGCCGCTGATGACCGCGGCGCAACGTGATCATGTGCCGTCGGTGGAGGCGCTGCTGCAGCACGGCGCCAGCCTGACGGTGAAAGATGCCAAAGGATTGACCCCGCTGTGCGGCGCGCTCGAAAACCGCAGTTTCCTGGCCGCCACCACGCTGCTCAATGCGGGCGCCTCGCCCAACGCGGCCTGCGGTGCCAACGGTCTGACGCCGTTGATGATCGTGGCCACGCACCTGGAGGCGGAGCGCAGCGGCAATGTTCCGGTCGACGATGGCCTGTACCTCAGCGACGGCGTTGCTCCGCAGCAGTTGGGCAAGTTGCTGGTCAGCAAAGGGGCTGACGCGAACGCTCGCAGCAAGAGCGGACTCACCGCCCTGATGGTCGCTGCCGGCCACGACAATGCGCCGCTGATCGGATTGCTGATCCAGGCCGGCGCGAAAGTCGACGCGCGTTCCGACGACGGCAAGACCGCGCTCGATATCGCCAAGGAAAATGGCAGCGACGCGTCCATACAGACACTCGACGTGATGAGCCGCTTCGCGCCCGTGCAAAGTCCGAGCGGTGCGGCAGCGGAGCCGCCACGATGAGGCGACGCATCGCCACCATTAGCGCCACCTTGTTTGCATCGGCGCTCGCCGCGGCAGGCTCGGCGGCGCCAGTGACCAAGCCAGCCAGCAAGCAGGCCAATAAGCCAGCCGCGAGCAGCGCAGCGAAGAGCAACGATGTCGTTACGCATTACGCGTACCTGGGCAAGGCCTACCGGGAGCCGGCGCCACTGTCGCTGCTCAAACCCGCGGTCTTTCCTGACGAAGGGCTTGCCGGCGTGCGTCTGGGAACCAACTACAACAATCAGGCGGGAAAATTCCTGGGCCTGAAGTACGTGCTCGACGAGACGATGGTGCCGGAAGATGGCGACGTGGTCGCCGCGGCAAAAAAACTGCTGGCCGCCGGTGAGCACCTCATCATCGCCGACCTGAAAGCGCCGGACCTGCTGGCGGTCGCCGATTTGCCGGAAGCAAAAAACGCCATCATCCTGAACATCCGCGCGCGCGACGACGTGCTGCGCCAGACCCAGTGTCGCGTCGATGTTTTCCACCTGATGCCCAGCGACGCGATGCTCACCGATGCGCTGGCGCAGTATCTGGTGTGGAAGAAGTGGACGCGCTGGTTTCTGGTGCGCGGCCAGCACCCGGCGGATGTGGAGTACGCCAACGACATCACGCGTTCGGCCAAGCTCTACGGTGCCAAGATCGTGGCCGAACGCGCGTACGAGCTGCAGACCGGCGCGCGCCGCGTGGATACCGGTTATCAGGAAATCCAGACGCAGATGCCGATGCTGACGCGCGGCGTATCGGATTACGACGTTGCCTTCGTCGCCGACGAAACCAATTCCTTCGGGGTCTACCTACAATACCGGACCACCGATCCGCGGCCCGTCGTGGGCACCGACGGCCTCGAGGCGACGGCATGGGGCGCGGCGTACGAATCCTACGCGGCGGAGACGCTGCACGACGATTTCCTGAAGCTTGCGAATCGCGAGATCACGGTGCGCGACTACGAAGGTTGGCTCGCAGCCAGTCTGCTGGAGATGGCGGTGAAGCAGGGCAGCGCCCGCAACGTCGATGCGATCCGCAAATACATCAGCGCCGACAGCCTCAAGCTCGCCGGCTACAAGGGCGAGAGCATGAACTTCCGCAGCTGGGATAACCAGCTACGTCAGCCGATCCTGCTGATGGATCAGCTGTCGCTGGTGTCGGTTTCGCCCCAGCCGGGTTTTCTGCACCCCGTGTACAACACGGACACTCTCGGTATCGACCAACCGCAAAGCCAGTGCAAGTTCTCCAAATGAAAACAGCCAACCCCAAGCGACCTCACGCGCGCTTTGCCGCGATGTGTTTGCTGCTGCTGATGCTGGCCGCCCCACCAGGATGGTCGGCGACGCTGTTCGTCACCAACGAGCGCGGCAATACGGTGACGGTGCTGGATAGCAACACGTTGAAGACGATCAAGACCATCCCCACCGGCCAGCGCCCTCGCGGCGTCGTAGCGTCGCCGGACGGCAAATGGGTCTACGTGTGCGTAGGTGACAGCAACCGCATCGATGTCATCGAGGTGGCTAAGCTCGCCGTGACGCGTACGCTGCCGTCGGGGGCGGACCCGGAATTGCTTGCCCTGAGCAATGACGGCAGCCGCGTCTACATCGCCAATGAGGACAACTCGCAGGTCACCGTGTTGGAAGCAATGACCGGCAAAGTGCTGGCGCAAATCCCCGTGGGCTCGGAGCCCGAGGGCATGCGCGTGAGCCCGGACAACCAGATCACGGTGGCGACCTCCGAAGGCAGCAGCCTGGTCCATTTCATCGACAACAAGACGCTGAAACTGGTCGCTACCGTGCTGGTGGGTGCGCGTCCGCGCGTGGCCACGTTCACGACCGACGGGCGCTACGTCTGGGCGTCGTCCGAGGTCGGCGGCACGGTGTCGGTGATCGACGGGCGTACGCACCAAGTCGTGCAGACGATCAGCTTTGAAATTCCCGGCATGCGCGCCGAATTCATCCAACCGGTGGATATCGTGATGTCGAAGGACGGCTCGCAGGCGTTCATTGCGCTGGGGCCGGCGAACCACGTCGCCGTAGTCGATACGAAGACGTACAAGGTGAGCGATTACATCGTGGTGGGACAACGGCCGTGGCACATGGCGCTGTCTCCCGACGGGTCGAAGCTTTATAGCGTCAACGGCTTCACCAACGATGTGACGGTCGTCGATACCAAATCGCTCAAGCCCGAGGTTTCAGTAAACGTCGGTCGCTTGCCTTGGGGCATTGCTGTGGTGCCGTGACTGGCTGGCGACGCGGAGTTCGGTGATGGTGCGCAAGCGCACGCAGAAGATGATTGATTCATACAGCTATTCGAAGGAGAGGCCCATGTTACGAAAGACCGTGTATAGCTTTACTGCTGCTGCTTTTGCCGTAGCCGGTATCAGCCTGGCGCTCGCCACCAACAGCCTTGCCGGTTCGCCCGCGGGGCAAGCCGGTGCGTCGGCTGCTCCGGCGAGTGCCGCCAGCATTCATGTCCCGGCAACGTACGAGTCGATGGATACCGGTCACACCGGCATCGTGACCGAAAAGGAAGCACTGGCTGCCATGCCCAACCTTAACTTCAAGGCCGCCGATGAAAACGGTGACGGCCAGCTGGATCGGGTCGAATTTTCGGATTTGCAGGACAAGGTGGCGAACGGAACCTGGACCAACTCGGTCGCCAAGACGGAAGCGGTCAACGCAATAACCGGCTACGACGACAACCCGGTGGACGTGGTCGCGAAGGCCGCGAAAGGTTCGCTGAAAAACCCCTACGATCCGAAGAACGGCACCATCGCCGCCCAGGGTCACGAGCAATTTCTCAATCACGGCTGCAATGCCTGCCATGGTGGCAACGGCGGCGGCGGCATGTGCCCGCCACTCAACAACGGCGTGTGGATCTACGGTCCGAGCGACGACACCTTGTTCCGCCTCGTTGCACTGGGAAGCCAGAAACTGCAGGAAGCCGGTTTCGCACGGATAAGCCCGGAAACCCCCGCCCTGATGCCGCAGCAAGGCGGCACGACGATTACAAAGGCGGGCGACCTGTGGAAGATCATCACCTGGATCAAGTCGATGAACACGAAGGACCAGGCAAGCCTGGATCGTGCACCGACGCTCGACCCTGGTGCCGCCGTTGTAGCGTGGGCCACCGCGCACCGTGCGACGGCGAAGGTTTGCCATGCCAGCACGGCCTCATCGTGGGATGGCGCGAACGCGCGGTAAGTCGCGATGCAGGTGAAGGCTCAATGACCTCGCTCCGAGTTACGACGCAGCACGGGCTACCGTCCGTGGCTGCGCGTGTCCGGCATCGCTCAGCAAACGTCGCACGGCCGGTGGTCTAAGCTGCGATACGAAGGTCACATCGGCGTGTATCGGAAAGCTCAGCATGACTCGTCGCGTTGCGCAGGAGCGGTAGTCATATGAAACGCAGACAGGCGAGAGTGAACATGGCATCGAATCATTTCATCACGCGCATGTTCACGTTGTTCTGTGCCGCGCTCCTCACGATGATGCCAACGCCCGCCGCGCGCGCCGAGGCTGCGCACGACGTTCCCGAGCTGCGGGTCGGAGTGCTGGAGTTCGGCTCGGTTGGGTGGGAAATCGATACCGTCCAGAGGCTCGGTTTCGCGAGCAAGCACGGCATTCGGTTGACGTTAGTGCCGCTGGCTTCGGAGAACGCCTTGAAGGTGGCGTTGCTGGGCGACAGCGTCGATCTTGTCGTCTCGGACTGGTTCTGGGTCGCGACGCTGCGGTCACGCGGTCAGGACTACCAGTTCGTGCCGTTTTCCCGGACGGTCGGCGAGGTCGTTGCCAATCCGAAGGCGGGCATCCATTCGCTTGCCGACCTCAACGGCAAACGCTTCGGTGTGGCCGGCGGCCCGGTGGATAAAAGCTGGTTGATCGCGCGTGCCTACGCGCGCAAGACGTACGGCATCGATCTGCAGTCTGCAGTGAAACCACAGTTCGCCGCAGCGCCGCTGCTCAATCACCTGATGCTTGATGGCGAGCTCCCGGCCGTGATCAACTTCTGGCAGTACAGCGCCAGCCTCGTTGCACAAGGCATGCGGCCGGTGATTACGGTGGAGCAGATGCTCAAGGGGTTGGGCATCAAGACCGACCCGCCGCTGCTGGGTTGGGTATTTTCGCAACGCTGGGCAGAAACTCACGGCGATGCCCTGCGGGCCTTTATCGCCGCCACCTACGATGCCAAGCGGGAGCTGGCGGGCTCGGATGCCGCCTGGCAGCCGCTGCGCAGCAAGGTCAAACCCGAAAACGATGCGGTCTTCGCCGCGATCCGCCAGGGTTACCGAGACGGCATCGTCAACCGCTTCGGCGCACCCGAGATCCAGGCCGCCGGACAACTGTTTCATCTGGTCGCCAAAGAAAGCCACGGCGAACTTACCGGTGGCACGAGCGAGCTGCCGGCGGATGTGTTCTGGAGCGGATTTCGTCGGCCATGAGTTCCATCCGTCATCGCGCAGGTGCGGGCGACGTGCCCCGCGCCAGCGGCAGGCTCGAGACGCAGGCCGGGGCGCCGACACGGTGGCTTGGGTCACGGCCGTCGCAGCGCGGCTGGCTGTGGCGCGGCGCATCGCTGATCGGTCTGGCGGTGGCGTGGGAAATCGCGGCACGAATCGTGGGTAGCAACATGCTGCCCACGCCGGTCGCGGTGCTCGCCGCGATGTATCGCGATACTCGCAGCGGCCAGCTTCCGCTGGCGTTGGGTATCACCATGGCGCGGGTGGTTGCGGCGTTCGTCGTCGCCATGAGCATCGGCACCGTGATCGGTTTCATGATGGGCCGCTCGCGCAAGCTCAACCTGTTGCTGGATGGCCCGCTGGTGCTGGCGCTGAACATTCCGGCGCTGGTCATCACCATCCTTTGTTACCTGTGGCTCGGGCTCACGGAAGTTGCCGTGATTGTCGCCGTGGCTCTCAACAAGATCCCGGTCGTGGTGGTGACCGTGCGCGAAGGGTCGCGGGCGATCGACGCGCGCTTGCTGGCCGTGGCGCAGGTGTATCGCGTGCCGCGCACGGTGAGGTTATGGCGGGTGATCCTGCCGCAGCTCTATCCGTACCTGATCGCCTCGGCCCGCAACGGGCTGGCGCTGATCTGGAAGATCGTGCTGGTGGCCGAGCTGCTTGGACGCAGCAATGGCGTGGGTTTTGAGCTGTCGGTCTTTTTCCAGTATTTCGACATCACCAGCATTCTGGCGTACACGCTGGCGTTTGCTGCGCTCGTCATGATCATCGAAGCCGGCGTGATGCGGCCTCTGGAAAAACGCGCGATGCGGTGGCGCGAATGAAAGGCTTGAACATCCATGTCATCGAAAAACGCTACGACGATGTCGTGGTGCTGGCCGATGTGGACATCACCATCGCTGACGGCGAATTCGTTGCCATCGTCGGGCCTTCCGGTGTGGGCAAGACGACGCTGCTCAGCATGGTCGCCGGTCTGGACGCCGACTACACCGGCGCGATTCGCTACGACGGCACGCCGCTGGCTGCGCCGGGCCAGTCACCGTCGGGCCTGGGCATGGTGTTCCAGGAACCGCGGCTGATGCCGTGGCTCACGGTGGGCGAGAACGTGCGACTGGCGGAAGCCGAGCGCCTGACGCGCGACCGCAGCTATGTTTCGTGCGCGGATCGCTTGCTCGACGAAGTCGGGCTGCGCGCTTCCCGCGATGCGTGGCCACACCAGCTCTCCGGCGGCATGCAGCGTCGCACGGCGCTGGCGCGGGCGTTCGTGGTCGAGCCCTGGCTGCTGCTGATGGATGAGCCGTTCGTATCGCTTGACCCGCTGGCAGCCGATCAGCTGCGCGAATTGCTGCGACGGCTGTGCGCGCGCGTGCGGCCGTTGGTGCTGTTCGTCACGCACAATTTGAATGAGGCGCTCGTGCTCGCCGACCGCATACTGTTTCTCGGCGATACGCCGGCGCGCGTCGTACTGGACTATCGCGTCGAGCCGACGGATAGTCATGATCTGGACAGTCCCGAGATCGCTGCTCTCAGCCGTCAGCTGCAGGCGCGCCATCGGGGGCTGCTATCCGAGATGGCCGGGTCTAACCCGGACGAAAGCTGGCGTCGCAAGGAGGGTGTGTGAAGTCTGGTGCCTCGGTGTGGTGGTTGGCGTTGTGGGCCGCGCGGCCGCGGCAGAGCGTGACACGATGAATGAGCACAGCGAGGTATCCACGCCCGTGTCGGCACCCTCCGAAGAGGCTGCACTCGCGCTGGCAGTGGAGGAGGTCAGCAAATCCTACGGTGCGGTCAAGGCGCTGGACGGCGTGTCACTGCACGTGGCGCGTGGCGAGTTCGTAGCCCTGCTCGGACCTAATGGCGCCGGGAAAAGTACGCTGTTCCAGCTGCTCACCGGATTGTTTGTGCCCGACGCCGGACGCATCGAGGTCGCCGGTTTCGACATGCGCCACCAGGCGCGCAAGGCGCTGGCATGCCTGGGCGTGGTGTTCCAGCAGCCGACGCTGGACCTGGACTTGAGTGTCGTTGCCAATCTGCGTTTCCATACGCGGTTGCATGGCATGGGGCGTGGGGCGCGCACCCGCATTGATGCCGAGCTGGAGCGCATTGGTTTGACCGAGCGGGCCAAGGATCGCGCGCGGGCGCTTTCCGGCGGCAATCGCCGACGGGTCGAACTCGCCCGCGCGCTGCTGCACGACCCGGTCGTGCTGCTGATGGACGAGCCGACGGTGGGACTCGATCCCGCCTCGCGCGAGCAGCTCGTGGCGTATGTCCACTCGCTGTGTACGCATCGCGGCGTCGGCGTGCTGTGGGCAACGCATCTGGTGGACGAGGCTGAATCCGCCGACCGGGTCATCATTCTGCACAAGGGTCACTGGATCGCTTCGGGCACCGCGGCGGAACTGCGCGAGCGCACCGGCCAGCGTTCGCTGCGCGACGCCTTCCTCGACCTGACCGGCGAATCGTCGGTCGCGCACGAGGAGGCGGTGTGATGCCAACGCAACCTGGACTGCAGCAAGAGATGCCGAGCAGCGACGTGCTCAACACGCCACCAAGGCGCTCCGGTTCGATCGTGAGCCACGCCCTGCAGGCTCTGCTGGCGCTGTCCTCGCGCGAAACGATCAAGTTCATGCATCAGCGCGGGCGGCTGCTCTCCGCGCTGGTACGGCCGAGCCTGTGGCTGCTCATTTTTGCGGCCGGTTTCCGCGACGTTTTCGGCGTCTCGGTGATTCCGCCGTACGCGACCTATATCGAATATCAGGTTTACGTCGTGCCGGGACTGCTGGGCATCGTGCTGCTGTTCAACGGCATGCAGTCCTCGCTGGCGATGGTCTACGACCGCGAGATGGGCCTGATGCGGCTGCTGCTGACGGCACCCTTGCCGCGCTCGGTATTGCTGACGTGCAAGCTGCTCGCGGGCACCTTTTTGTCGATACTGCAGGCGTATGCGTTTGTCGTGATCTGCGCGCTGTTCCGGCTCGACCTGCCGTGGTGGCCCGGCATGCTGCTGGCGCTGCCGGCGATGTTCCTGACCGGGCTGATGCTCGGCGCGCTGGGCTTGCTGGTTTCGGTGTATATCAAGCAGATCGAGAACTTTGCCGGGGCGATGAACTTCGTCATTTTCCCGATGTTTTTTCTCTCGCCGGCGCTGTATCCGCTGTGGAAGTTGCAGGAATCCGGGGCCACCGTGGTCTATCAGCTGGCGCGCTTCAATCCGTTTACCTACGGCATCGATCTGATCCGCTACGCCATGTACGGGCAGATGAACTGGTTGGCGTGTGGTGTGGTTGCCGCGTCGCTCATCGTCTTTCTGGGGCTGGCGATCTGGGGCTACGATCCGCAACGCGGCGCGGTAAGGCACAAACGCCAGGGCAGCTGAGCCACGTCTGCAAAGCGGTCTTCAGCCACCCATTGCGCACTTCCGTGGTGTCGGCTGTCCCGCATGCGGCACACTGATCTGTCACGAATCCGATACAGCACCCGGATCACGCCACGACACGGTCGCTGCAAGTGGCTCAATCACTGAGTGCCGACGTTTTTGGAATGTGGCATCTGATGTGCATGATACGTTCTTGACGGCCTGCCTTGGCGGCAGGTTGCTGGTTATCTGGTTATGGCTATAAGGAACGATTGATCATGAAGTCACGAGCTGCAGTTGCCTGGGAAGCGGGCAAACCTTTATCGATCGAGCAGGTCGATGTAGCGGGACCCAAGGCGGGCGAGGTGCTGGTCCGCATCGTCGCGACCGGCGTGTGCCACACCGATGCATTTACGTTGTCCGGTGCCGATCCCGAAGGCCTGTTCCCGGTCATTCTCGGACACGAGGGCGGCGGCATTGTCGAGGAGGTAGGTCCGGGCGTGACGTCGCTGAAAGTCGGCGACCACGTCATTCCGCTGTATACGCCCGAATGCGGCGAGTGCGAGTACTGCCTGTACGGCAAGACCAATCTGTGCCAGAAGATCCGCATCACCCAGGGCAAGGGCCTGATGCCGGACGGCACCAGCCGTTTCTCGATGAACGGCAAGCCGATCCTGCACTACATGGGCACCAGCACCTTCAGCGAATACACCGTGCTGCCGGAGATCTCGCTGGCCAAGATCAATCCGGCCGCGCCGCTGGAGAAGGTGTGCCTGCTCGGCTGTGGTATTACCACCGGCATCGGCGCGGTGCTCAACACGGCCAAGGTCGAAGCGGGCGCCACGGTAGCGGTATTCGGCATGGGCGGCATCGGTCTGTCGGTGGTGCAGGGGGCGGTGATGGCGAAAGCTTCGCGCATCGTTTGCATCGACATGAACCCGGAAAAGTTCGTCATGGCCAAGCTGCTTGGCGCGACCGACTTCATCAACCCGAAGGATTACCCCGATACGCCGATCCAGCAGGTGATCGTGGATCTCACTAACGGCGGCGTGGATTATTCGTTCGAGTGCATCGGCAACGTGCACGTGATGCGCTCGGCGCTGGAGTGCTGCCACAAGGGCTGGGGCGAGTCGGTCATCATCGGCGTAGCCGGCGCGGGGCAGGAAATCAGCACGCGTCCGTTCCAGCTGGTGACCGGCCGCGTGTGGCGCGGCAGTGCGTTCGGCGGAGTGAAAGGCCGCAGCCAGCTGCCGGGCTACGTCGATCGCTACATGAAGGGTGAAATCAAGATCGACGAGATGATTACCGAAGTGCTGCCGCTGGAGCGCATCAACGATGCGTTCGACCTGATGCACGCCGGTAAGGTCATCCGCTCGGTGATCCACTACTGAGCGATGGGCGGATTCTTATGCTCGAAGAAAAGCTCGCTGATCAACGCGGCGCATCCGCATTCACGCGGCGGCGGATCGCAAGCTCGGCGTGACGACGATGCCGTGAATACGATTCAGTCCATTCAAGCGCACGACATCGTGCAGACGCGGGAAGGCCCGCGGCGTTTTGCTTTGCATCCATCGGCGGTCATCAGCCGCTAGCCACCCTCGTGGCCGGCGTAATTAAGGCCGGTTGAATCCAGCGATACCTCTATCAAGGAGAGACACCATGGCAACTCATATTCATCCCGCGGTCGACAACGGCGTCAAGCCGGGCAAGGACAACTTTGCCGGCGGCACGCTGACCTGTCATTGCAGCGACAAGCCGGTCAAGGTCAAGGTCGGCGCACAGACCGCGCACAACCACGTCTGCGGCTGCAGCAAATGCTGGAAGCCCAAAGGTGCGACGTTCGCGCAGATTGCCGTCGTGTCGCGTGACAAGGTCAGCGTGGAAGAGAACGGCGACAAGCTCGCCGTGGTCGATCCGAAGGCGGCCATCCAGCGCCACGCCTGCAAGGTCTGCGGCACGCACATGATCGGCCGCATCGAGGACACCGGGCACCCGTTCCACGGCCTGGACTTCGTGCACACGGAGCTGTCGTCCGAAGAGGGCTGGTCGGCGCCGACATTTGCCGCATTTGTCTCCTCGATTATCGAGCAGGGCTACGACCCGAGCAAGATGGATGCGGTGCGCGGCCGCCTCAACGAGCTGGGCCTGACGCCGTACGACTGCCTGTCGCCGCCATTGATGGATGCCATTGCCGCGCACGTGGCGAAAACCAAGGGCACGGCCTACGCAGGCTGAGGGTCAATCCTTGGAAAGCACTGCCAAGCCTGCGCTGCGGGTCGTCCTTGCCGACGACCACGCGGTGGTACGCGCAGGCTACCGGCGATTGCTGGAGCTGGAGCCGGGGCTGCAGGTCGTCGCCGAATTCGCCGATGTCGAAAGCGCCTACCTGTGGCTGTCCGAGCATCCGGCCGACGTGCTGATTCTCGATCTGTCGATGCCAGGCCAAGGGGGGCTGGCAACCCTGCAGCGTCTGCATCAGCGCGTGCCGCGGCTGCGCGTGCTGATCTTCACCATGCACGACAGCCCAGAGCTGGCCGCGCAGCTGCTCAAGGCTGGCGCCAGCGGCTACCTCACCAAGAGCAGCCCGCCCGAATCGTTGATCGATGCGGTGCATCAGGTCGCGGCCGGCGAGCAGGTGCTCTCGGCCGATATGGCCGCGATGATGAGAACGAGTGCCGATGATCTTCCCCTTCAGCAGCTGTCGCCGCGCGAGTTCGACGTTTTTCTGCTGCTGGCCCAGGGCATCGCGGTGGAGCAGATCGCCAGCCAGCGCTGCCTCAGCGTCAAGACAGCGGCCAATTACCAAACCATCGTCCGGCATAAGCTGGGCTTGAACAGCGCACTGGAAATGTATCGTTACGCGCAGACCTGCGGGCTGCTTGCCCAGGTCCCTGAGAGAACC